>NZ_OY762015.1:0-305000 GCF_963665055.1 uncultured Methanobacterium sp. | reverse complement strand
AAGATTTCACAAGTTAGAACTGTTGAACAAAACCAAAAATATACTTAAATATAATATTCTGAGAATAATTATGAATGAATGATGTTTAAATTGAAGATTTAAATGAAGATGTTTAAATCATTAATAACAGTGATACTAATAATAAATTGTTCTCAAATTACAGGAGTTAAAATGGCTGATTGGAAAATTATAGGACTAAGTGGACTCATTAACGCAGGTCTTACCATCATCCTAATAGTAATCTTCTTCCCTCTTTCCTTTTTAGGCCCATTAACCGGGGGATTTTTGGCCTCCTACTTTAGCCGGAGATATGAAGATTACGATAAAATGGATTTAAAGGATGGAACAGTTGTTGGAGTAATTTCAGGAATTATAGGTGGCCTTCTAATCACCCTAATATTGATTATGGGCTTTGAAGCCATTAACACTATTATAAATTTAATATCTCTCCAGATTGGAATAATGTCTTGGGCTAATACTGTGGTGGCAGCGTACATTATCTGTCAGTTATCCATAATCATAAGCACAATTCTAGGGGCCATAGGTGGATTAATTGGAATAAAGGTTAAAATGAAGATAAAAAAGTGACTTTAGAATAAAGGTTAAAATGAAGATAAAAAAGTGACTTTAGAATAAAGGTTAAAATGAAGATTAAAAAGTGATTTTGAAGGTTAAAATAAAGTAAAAATGATTTTTGGAATGAAGGTTAAATAATGATTTTTTTACAAACTTTAAATTACCCTGATATTTTTGGACTATAATTGAGAGGATAATATGCAAGTAAGCGGAGATGTATTCCTTAACAGTGATGCTTTTCTATTTGTGATCTTTCTAATCCTGCTGCTTCAACTCAGGGAGAGGAAGGTTTCCATGGTTCGGCTTCTTATAATGCCGATTATAATGACTATCGCGTCCTTACCATTCTTTTATGCTGAAGCAAGCGTAGGATGGTTTCCAATACTCCTGATAATCATTGGTCTGGTGGTGGGCTTGATACTGGGAGTGTTTCTGGGCTCTTTAATGGAAGTAAAACTCCGGGAAGAAGATGGGAAAATTGTAATGAAAGGGTCAATTCTGGTGGTTATTATCTGGGGGATTATAATCACCCTCAAGGTACTGGGCAAAAATTATCTCAACGCAAACCACGTCCTGAGTCTGGATCTTTTAACCTCAATATTCCTGGCAATTACCCTTGGAACCATGATCAGCCGCCGTATAATCATATACCGGCAATACTATCATAAGAAAAAATTACATTCACAAAATAACAGGGTGAAGTAAAGTATTAGTAGTTTTTTCAATGAAATTGTGGGAATTTTCAAATTAAAGTGGGAAAGAGTTAGTTGAATATGAAACCTGAATACAATAAAACAGAAAGTCTTGAATACAGTAAAACAGAAAGAGTACATTTGACAGAAGAAAAAGAAACACTTCTTATCACTCTTTATGCGAAAGCTCTGGACAACCGCTCTGAAAAACCAGTTCTAAGTGACGAAAAAGCTGATGAAATGGTAAAAGGAATAGATTACGATTTCGAGAAACTGATTCCCCCTGAAGATTTAAATAGTGCCAATCTTGTGGTTATCCGAGCTAAACAGATAGATACATGGATTGAAGAGTTTCTCAAAATATATCCCCATGCAATTGTGCTTAATCTTGGTTGTGGATTAGATACACGAGTATCAAGAATAAATCCATCTGAAGATGTTAGCTGGTTTGATGTGGATTACCCCGAAGTTATAAACTTAAGAAAAAGGTTTTATTCAAATCAAGAGCGTTACCAGATGGTGCAGTCCGCATTAACTGAATTAGACTGGTTGGAACAAATTCCAGATAATAAACCGGTAATGGTAGTTGCAGAAGGTGTGCTGGAATACCTCACAGAAGATGAAGTAAAAACATTGCTCAACAGACTGACTGATCATTTCTCCCATGGACAAATTATATTTGATGTCATGAACTCATTTGCCATAAAATCCGGCCAAAAAAGTCTTAAAAAGACAACCGGTGCAGAACATAAATGGGCTGTTGATGACATTCAAAAAGTGGATGTATTAAATTCAAAGCTTAAAAGAATCTCCAGTTTGTCGATTATGGGATCAAAGTACAAACATAACCTTCCATTAAAATACCGATTGATTTACGGCATCATGCACCTAATTCCAAATTTTAGGAACATGATACGTTTGTTACGCTATAACTTCTAATTATTAAATTTATCACGTGTAAAACAATGGAATGTTGTTTATTTACCTGATAAAAATAGGGAACGGGCCAGAATTACACTCTGATATAAATAATCAAGCCAGAGTACTGCGTTTTTAAAATAAAAAAGTTATTTGCCTTATATCCACTCAATTAACCTTATATTCACTCAATTAATCTAAGAATGTGATGAATATAGCTAAATACACTAAGAAGACTCCAACATTGAAGGCTAGACGTTTACGGAAATCATTTCGAAGGTACAGGAAATCCACACCAACGATAATAACAATAAAAATTATTAAAGATAAAAATTTAAGCCATGTTTCAACCATTTTTATCACCCCCTCCATTTAATTAAATTATAACCTAGAGTATGGGTGTTTAAATATTTAAAACTGCATTTTTGGGGTTTATACCTATGAAAAATCAACAACAGGTTATAATGTACATCATGCAAGTATGATAATAAATGTGGATTTCATTAGAGTAGTTTAATGATAATAAAGAGTATAATGAATATAAAGACTAAAAAAGAATATCTCTTATAAAAATTATTTCTTTTAAAAAAGGTTGAAATTATGGAAAATATACCCGGGCCTGAAAATTACATATGCTTTAAACTTAACAAAGTGAGACGTAAAATACACAGATACTATGAAAGTAAATTAGCTCCTTTTAACATTACTCCAGTTCAGTTCTATGTACTCAGCGCATTATGGGATAAAGACAAAATAAAATTTAAAGACTTGGCACACAGGTTAGATATGGACGGTTCAACCCTTACTGGAATACTTGATAGGTTGGAAAAGCGCGGATTCATTGAAAGAAAACAGGACCCTGAAGATCGCAGATCTGTCTTAGTGTACTTAACCGAAGAATCAAAAGAAATCCGCCCTGAAATGATAGAAATCGCCCAGAATCTCGATCAGGACTTTAGAGATAAGGTTCCAGAAGAAGATTTCCAGTTGCTTCTTAAAGTATTGGATCAGTTATAGGTGACATTAGTTCTAGTTTATGAAAAAATTTATATACTTTTTTGAAATATTATTTGTATACAAATAAATTGTATAGGGTTAAAATATCTTTAGTATAGAAGGAGATTAAAAAGCCTAAAATAAAAAATATAACTTCCTACAGGGTTTATATAATTAAATCCAATGGAATAAAAATCTTTGAACTTAAAAAATTTAAAAACCTATTATTTAAGGTGTCACAATGATGGTTGAAGATATTGATTTTTCCAAAAATATTCCAAGACAGGGATTGTTAGATGCTTTGAAAGAAGAAGCAGGAACTGTATCAGTGACTGACATAATGGCTGCATTAACCCACCTTAAAAAAGAATCTATCCATGTAAACGCAAGTTACCGCAAAGAGTATGACCAAGCCTATATCCAATCATTCTTAATGCGCATAAAAGAAATTAGGAATAACAAGAAAGATTATGAAGGACTTATAAATACGGACGAACTTCAAAAAGCCATTACTACCTTAAAAAATCAACAAAAACTTGCAGAACTTGACCATGACCAGCATATGCATTTTTTTAAGATTTATCGGCTCATTACTCTTTACACCACATTCATAATGGATGAACCAGTGCACCCTGTGGGAATGCCATTTCCAGGTGGATTTAAAATCAAACAGGAAAATGGAATATATTACTGTCCAGTGAAAGAAAACCAAAAGGACAATCCTGGAGCTGTTTGTGGGATTTGTATAGCTGAACAGGATCAAGATGTTTGAAATTTGGATAATAACAGATTTTGGGGGATTAAAAAGTATGAAAAAAAAGTATAACTCTTCAATTAACATGAAAGAGGAAATTAAAAATTATGCAGAAGAGATTGGAGTCGATGATATTGGTTTTGCTTCACTTGAAAGTTATAAAAGCCCTAATACTCCCCCTGTGAAAGAAATATTTCCTAACGCAAAAACCATTATTGTACTAGCCTTCGAGCAACTGGATAATTGCGAAAGTGAAAACCTACAAATTGCTTCAATGGGTAACCTGGCAATTTCGGACTTTTCACATTCCTCCACATATAAAATAGCACGTTTTATAAAAAAAGAGTCCGGTTCTAAGGTGATGAACGTTATCAGAGGCCCGGTGAATATGGATAAAGAAACACGACGACCATTTGCAGATGTTTCTTTACGTCACGCTGCTGTTGCTGCAGGATTAGGGAGCTTCGGCAAGCATAACCTTGTAATTCACCCAGAAATAGGTACAAAGGTAATATTCACTGCAATAATCACAGATCTAGATATCTCACCAGATACGCCTCTAGAAGAAGAATTGTGCTTAGACTGTGATATCTGTGTAAAACTGTGCCCAGTTAATGCGCTTAATCAAAAAAATAAAACAGATGTTGCCAAATGTAGTTTAAAAAGTCAACCCTATGGATTGAGTGGCAACATACAGTTCTGGATGAAATTCGCCCAAAGCAATCCTGAAGAGCAAAAAATGATGCTCCTGGATGAAAAATTTGTTAAATTATGCCAATCACTTTCATTAGGATCTTACTATGTGTGTTCAAACTGCATTAAAAGCTGCCCAGTAGGATCGTGAATTATATCCTGTTAAATGAAAAATATATTATTATCTGGGTTTTTTAATGAATTTAAGGTATATGAACCCCACTATAAGTAAAATAATTACTAAAACTAGGACTACTCCAATTATGCCAATTATGCCTAGTTTTGCGATGGCTCCAAGTCCACCTAATTTAATTCCTTTTGCCAGTACCGGGTTAAACATGTAACATCACCTGTTTAGAATATACATTGAGTGAATATAAAGTTCCTCATTAATTTTATTTTCATTACTTCCCTTTATTTTCCTTAGCATAAAGGTTAGATAAATGTGATGCTGTTAGCCCATGGGCAAAAACACTCAAAAGCACAGTGATGAAAACTACTGAAATGAAGGTATCTTCCCCTGGAAATGATCCCAGTTCAGATATGGCTAAAAGAGCCAGTACCACAGAGGCCAGGCCCCTTGGACCAAACCATCCCATGAATAGCACTGTATTCCATCTTAATTTAGTGCCAATCAGGGATATTGCCACCGGTAACATTCGGATAATGGTTAAACTTAAGACAGCATAGAGCAGTATTTGCCAGGTCAGGTTGAAAAACAGTGGCACCACCACTATTCCCAAGAGGAAAAACACCATCAAGTTTAATAATTGTCCTTCTGCCTCGGAAAAATCCATTAAAATACTTCCGGCGTCTTTAACAACATACCCTAAGGCTAAACCTCCTATAAAAGCAGCAATAAAGCCACTTCCACCAATTTCATCTGCTATGATAAAGGTGAGAATTGCCAGTGCTAAAAATGCTATTCTCTGGTAGACTGGAGTGATCCATCCTTTATCCCGTGCTTTTAAAACCAACCAACCCCCAATAAGACCCACACCCAGACCTACTAATATTCCGAAACCTATCTGTTCCAGGGCAACCTCAATAAAGTAGCCAA
Source organism: uncultured Methanobacterium sp. (assembly GCF_963665055.1). Classification (NCBI taxonomy): domain Archaea; kingdom Methanobacteriati; phylum Methanobacteriota; class Methanobacteria; order Methanobacteriales; family Methanobacteriaceae; genus Methanobacterium; species uncultured Methanobacterium sp. The sequence goes on along the minus strand of NZ_OY762015.1, from coordinate 299,311 downwards.
TTGGTTTGAAAACCTCCGAAGCTAAACCAATAGCTATGAAGACCAAAAGAAAAGGAACAGATCCTCCATCATTTAATCCACTTTCAATTTCCAAAGTTTTCCGTATTCTTTCCGGTATATTCTTATTTTTAACCACTATCTGTCCTAAAGCAGCATCGGTTGGTGCCAGAGCTGCACCTATAATCCCCGCCAACCACCATGGTAAATTAGGGAACAGTAATGCAGCTACTAAAACTCCAAAAATAATGGTAAGGGGTAAACTTACAATGAGCAGTCTGGTGCTCAGGTTATTTTTAAGTGCTTTTAAACCCACACGGGATGCATCAGAAAAAAGAACAATTACCAGAGCTATCTCTGCTATTAAAAAGATTATGGTGGAGTAGGGTGGTTCTGTGACATCCACGTATCCTGTGACCAGCCAGCCCATAAACATTCCAGCAACAATAAATATCATCTGGAAACTAATTGGCATTTTACCGATTTTATAGGAAAAAAGAGACACAATTAAAATCATTATAAAAAAGAATAACAGTTCAACCAACTAAAATCACCACTCCTCTTGATAACTCCATTATTCTAAGTTTTATTCTATTCTCATCCCCATATTAAAAGTACCTTTCAGATTCAGGGTAAACCGAAGTTGATAAATATTATGAGGAGTTTGGTTTTAACTTAAAAACCTGATGGAAACAGATCTGATGAGACATGCATAAACTAGAATCTAATGTAAAGAGCATAAACTGGAATCAATGTGATTAGCATAAACTGGAATCTGATGATGATGCATTGAACTGGAGTTTATGTGGTCAAATTAGGGAATTGATAATTATACTGTGAATTACATAAATAAAAGTGGATTTCATAAAATTCTTGTGGGAAAAAATAGATATATCTGGGAAAAATGGAGGTTATATCATGCCTGATTTAGGACCATTAGGACGTGGAGGGGCCAGAAGGAGAACCAGGAGAAGAATGACCGCTGTAGACTCCACTACCAACCAAGAGGATAATGAAGAGCAGAACTATGCAGAATCCAGGGTGCGTGACGACAGTTCCCAATCCATTGATACTGCAGAAAAATTAGAAAAATTAGCTAAACTCTTGATAGATAAAGGTGTTATAACCCAATCTGAGTATGACCTGATATTTGGATAAAAATTTGCAAATTGAACAGAAATATTAAAACCAGAAAACAAATCTAAAAAATTACAGGGAAGGAGTTCATGTAAAACAGGATCATTGAACTCCATTATTCCATTTTTATTTATCTTTTTCTTGTTTTTCCTCTTCATCACCTTCACTTATCATTAGTAAAGCCAGCCAGCGGGTTTCATCGAAGTTTTCCAGGTATTTTATGACGACCAAGGTTAAAGGCACACCAATTAAGAAGCCCGTGGGCCCTATAATCCACCCCCATACAAATAATGAGACAAATACCACGAAAACAGACATTTGAAGCCCTTTTCCAGTTAATTTAGGGAATATATAACTTTCAGCTACTGTGTTAATAATTATGAAGAATAATCCCATTACTACTGCTCCCCAGATACCATATTTAGCCCAGGCAACTAACACTGGAGGTATTGCAGCTATTATTATTCCCAGGTAGGGGATGAATCCTAATGCAAATGTTAATAATCCCCATAAAACTGCAAAGTTAATGTCAAAGACAAAAAGAATTGCTGAAACACCCAATCCATATAAAAAGTTCACTTTAGCTCTGATTATGAAGTAGTGGATGTTGGCATCTACAAGATCCATTATTCGACTTAAAACAGAACTATCCTCACCAAATCCTTTAACCAGTCTGACTTTTATTTGGGGAAGTTCATAGACCAGGAATATAATTGCAAAGAGCATGAAAATTCCAAGGCCAACAAGTCCAGTAATATCAGATATGGGGATATGGGTGGCCAGGAATTTTATTATTTCATTCCCATACTGTGCTAGAATACCGCCAGAATTTATGGTTAAATTGGGCAGTTCTTTTATTAATTGTGCCAATGAAACCGCCAGGAACCATATTATCCCCACTCCAAGGGCAAAAATAGCAGCCAAAGTTAAAATGACTGACTGATTGTAAGAAAGACCTTTTTTCTTCAACCACATCAGGAAAGGATAAATTATTATGCTGATAAATATTGAAAGGAGTACTGGACCTAAAATCTCGGAACTGTATTTCATTCCAATAACCACAATGAACAAAATGGCTATGATACTAATTTGTCTCATAAATGAGGGTATTTTATAATCAGTCACATTTATCATCTTCCTCTTACTTTCAAGATTTTTTAATGACACTAAAAGCCCTAAAAATATACTTCAACCCATTTTCCAATACGATTATAATTAATGTTAAACTCAGATATTTGTACTCATTTTCCCAATACGATTATAATCCCTGTTACACTTAGACAGTTTTACTCATTTTCCCCTGAATCCTACATTAGTGCATGGAATAATGCTGATATAATTTTATATATTCCCCTATTTTATTTATTCCATTCTTACCTACCGTTCAATTAATTTTAATTAATTAATGAAAATACCACTGGAAATAAAACTCCTCCCAGTGCTTTCACATTCCCCTTGATCAGCATTTTTTTATTCAAATTTAAAAAAAATAGAATTGGTGGATTAAAAATAAAAAAATAATGTTTAATGGCTCAAATTACTGAAATTATTTTCCTTGCATTACTGTTACAAGACCACCAATGATTAAGAATATCGCTGCTAACCAGGCATAGATGTATATGAAAGCGGGTAGTAAGATGATAATGATGGCGATGATGATTCCCAGCACTAACATTGCGCCCCCACTCATTTGTACGGTTTCCATGATTTCACCTCCATTTAGTTTGGTCCATGAACATGACCCATCCTCACTGAAATATTAACTTATTTAATAAATATCAACCTCTAACATACAAAGATAATCCCATTGGACTAAAAAACCCATATATGCGAGTTTTAAGAGGAATCCTTTTTTTATCCACTAATTTCATCCAGTAACTCATCATAATCTTTCAGATTATTTTCCTTTTTGAGATTATTTTTCGCTTTTCACTATTATTTTATCACCAATGGCCACTACCATTTGCAGAGGGACTATGACATCATTTTTAGAACCTCTCAGACTATCTAAAATACCTCCATTTCCCCCTACTATGAATGCTTCTAAGGTTTTACTTTCAAAGTTCGCTTCCACATCTGTAACTTTGCCAATTACCATTGCGTTGATGTCTACCACTTCTTTACCAAGCATTTCTTCTTTTATTCTCATATCAGTCACCTCTTTATCAATTCAATTTTTTTTAAGGTCATCCAGATCACTGGATACCTCTAAGAATCTTCTTTCAAGCTCATCATTGAGATAAGTTTTAGTAGCCAGTTCCAATGTTCGGGTTAATTTGTTCATTTCTTCATTGGCAAATTGTCTGATTTCAAGGGATAAATCGTTTGATACATTTTTATCCAATTTTGATGAAGTATCAACTTTTAAAAAATAATTAGACAGGTCATCATTCATTTTGGCATTGTCCTCTGAACTCTTTTCAATGATAGGAACATCATCTTTCCCAGTTACCGAAGGCATAGACCATTCATCAGACACATGTTGAGATGCTTTTGAGTGTTTATTATCACTCTCAGATGAGCTTTTTAGATTTTTAGAAGCAGTTCTCCCCAATACTTCAGATAAATCTTCAGTTGACTTATCAACATCGTCAGTTAACTTAGGAGCATCTTCAGTTAACTTAGGAGCATCTTCAGTTAACTTAGGAGCATCTTCAGTTAACTTAGCGGCATTTTCAGTTAACTTATTTCCTTCTTCAAATATAACTGCAGTTGCAGTTGCAGTTACTATTGTGACACTTCCCTGTAACCCACCCATGGATACAAAATCAATTAAAACTTCAACCACCCCATTAGCTCCCATTGATTCTGCATTTTCTAACATTCGAGATAAAGCCTTCTTTTTAGCGGGCCCTAAATTGAAGTTATCCAGCTGAGCAGGTTCGATGATTTTCACAATCTTTGAAAACCGTCCCTCGGTCTCATTTTCTTCAGCTATGGCTTCTCCAACAACCAAACCCAGATATTCCTTAATTTTTCCACCATTTACATCGGGAACTGATACCAATGGGACGTCTAATTCATTCAAAAAAAGTTCATCTGGCTGTTTGGTGGCTTTCCCAACTTCAACTCCTGCGGTTGCCTGTATTACTTCAGAAGGAGTCCTCAACAGCACCCTCATAATCCTGGAAACTATGCCCGGGACCACCACTAAAAGGAGATGATTGACAAATATTGGGAATGCAGCTTGAATAGTTAAAATTAATGCAATTATGGTTATTAAACTAAGAGTAACTGGTTCTTTGGGGAAAATCCACCCCGGTAAAACCCATCCATAAATATTAATCAAAATGAAGGTCAATAGAGCGCTGATAGCGCCAGTACTTTTACCATGCTTTCTAGTTGCAACGTAATTTTCCACAAATCCCGCCAGCAATGGCGAAACTATGTACATGATGTTGAATCCAAAAATAATTAACTGCCATTTCAAACAGATAACAGCAGAAATAACTCCTACCACTAATCCCAGATATATTGAAATAATTGCCCACCGGTTATCCAGGATGATGTTTTTATTCTCGGTACTGGTCAAACCACGTCACCTCAGATTTAGTATCTCCTGGGATCAATTTATTCCTGGAATGAAACTGCAGTTCCAACTACCGTGACCATTATGGTGTTTCCCATGGTGCCTCCCAGGTTATGGTAGGCCACCCGAGTTCCTATGATTGCATTAGCTCCTTTTTCCTCAGCTTTTTCTTTCATACTTTTAAGAGCTAAGTTTCTGGCGGTGGTAAGCTCCTCTTCATATTTAGAAGTTCTTCCCCCTACCACATCTCGCACTCCTGAGAACATATCTTTATACAGATTGGCTCCCAATAGAGCATCTCCAGTTACCAGACCATAGTATTCGTTTATTTTTTTACCTTCAAGGGTAGGGGATGTTATAATTAACATTTTCTAAACACCTGCTTTGGCATTTTTAAATATATTTGTGGGTAATCACCAATATGATTATAATATTAGTTCACCAATTTATTTAATTTTCTATTTTTCCTTATTTTTCTACTAAAAATTCAGTTAATTGGGAAAAATTGGAATTTCTCAATTAAAAATAGAAGATATGGAACAGATCTTTCATTTTACTAACTTCCCCCCAATTCTTTTAACTATTTTCTTAAAAAAGATCATATTAAAAAAAAGATCATACTAACCTAAACAGTGCCCTTTACCCCTAATAGCAGAGATGGTGTTGTTGCTGTCAATAATTTACTCTTTTATAATATCATAGGGTGTAATAACCAGATAGAGTGTAATAACCACAGCATATAAAAGTTACAATCAGACTAGTATATTCTGGGGTAATAGAACATTAGGACTAAATGCATTTAGGACTAAATCCTTGTTATTCTTCGCATCCATCTTCAAATGGACAGGTATGAACAATAACCATTTTTATAGAATTTACGTCATTTATAACCTTTTTTTCAACTTTATGGGAAATTTCATGAGATTCCCGGAGTCTTAAATCCCCATCCAGTTCTATATGTAACTCTGCTGAAGCATAGGGGCCCATGTTGTTTACCCTCAAACTATGAACTCCTTTAACTTCTTCAACAGACATTGCGGCGGTGCGTATTTCTTCTAAAATTTCTTCTGAAGGTAATTTCCCCATTATGGTGTTGATGTTATCACGCGCAAGGATAAATGCGGTTCTAAAAACCATTATTGCAATGAATATAGCCACCATAGGATCTAACAGGGTGAATCCCAGTTGCGCACCGATTACACCTACCAGTACTGCTCCGCAGGAGAATATATCCACTTTCTGGTGTTGGCCGTCTGCAATAATGGCAGGACTGTTAATTTTAGTACCAGAACGGATAAGGTAGGTGGTCATGGCATAATTAACAACCATACCAATTACTGCCATTCCTGCAGCAGTCCAATCCGGTGCATGGAGTGATCCATTCATTAAAATTTTAATATAAGCATCAGAAAGTATTTCATAGGCAACTACCACCAGAAATACCACGATTACTAATCCAACAATGGGTTCAGCCCGTCCATGCCCATACTGGTGTTCTCTATCCGCAGGTTTCATCCCAATTTTAAACCCAACAAAGGCAAGTATGGATGTTATTACATCAGACAGAGTGTGGGCTGCCTCTGCAACCAGTGCAGTACTGCCAGATAAGGTACCTACAATAAAATTGAATATGGTCAGGAGAATATTACCAGATATAGCCACCATAGATGCTTTTCGACCAATATTTTCCCTTTCTAAGTCTTTATTCAATTCAATCATCCCACTAAACAAATTTCAATTAATATAATCCATTAAATCAAATGAAATTATGAATAAAAATGTAAATTTCCCCCATCAGTAAAACTCATTTATTCTTGTTCTAGTTTATTTTTAAACCTTATAATGTTTACTTATTGTTAGGAAAACCTAATTATAATATTTTTGCCTAATAAACAAATATTTGAATCTTTTATGGTCATTAAAGAATTTTTATTCCCCAAAACAAATTATTCCATTAAATAAGCGTATTTTTTTATATACCTAAAAGTTATGAATTAAACAATAATTGTATTACTTAAATAGTAGGAAAATCTTAAAAATACTCTCCCCTCGTTCTCCAGATTGATTCAAATCTCAGGAGGAAAATTTAATTTTTAAAATAAGATTATTAAATTAAAGAAAAATAAAATTATTAAAAAAATAAGATTAATAAAATACAGTGTTATGACCCAAAAACGTGGTATGACCCAAAAAATAGCATATAATTAAAAGTGCTGTGTTAGCAATAATTTTGTTCTTAGATGAAAATATTTATTACTTAATAAATTAATAATAGTTATAACAAGCATATTAACAGGATGGGATATAATGATGAGAATAAGTATGTCATTGCCAAAAAAACTTTTAAGTGAATTTGATGAGGTTTTGAAGGACAGAGGATATAATTCAAGATCTAAAGGTATTAGAGATGCCTTGAAGGATTATATCGTGCGTTATCAATGGATGAAAGAAGTGGAGGGAGATCGGGTTGGAATAGTAGCGGTCATCTACGATCATCACTACACCGGAGTAATGGAAGACCTCACCGATATCCAGCACGAGTTCCGGGACTTCATTAACGCCACCATGCACATACACATGACCGAAAAAAACTGTCTGGAAGTTATAGTAGTCAAAGGAGACGCCCAGAAAATCAGAAACCTTACTGAGAAGATCATGAGACTCAAGGGTGTAGAACACGTCAAACTCACCACCACTTCCAGTGGAGAACAACTCTAAATGAATAAATTTACGAAAAAATAAAAAAATCCCGTTATCTATTATAAAAAGGGATTTAAATAAGAAAGGATTCTAAAAAAAGTTTTAAATAAAAGAGATTCAAATTAAAAAGGGATTTTCTTTTTTTTATTTAATCCCATCTGAATCTCACCCATACCGGGGCTCGGGGTTTATTCTTTACAATTTCATTGGCCTTGATCTCTGCAGGAAGGGGGCGGGTGGTTAACTGCACTTCCAGATCAGGTGGTATTGAAATATCAGTTTCTGCTTTATTTTTTTCTAAAAACTCCATTATCTTTTTTCGATCCAGATCACTGAATCCGGTGCCTACTTTGCCAAAATACTGACCATCCTTCTCCAGAATTAGGGCTCCGAAAGCTATGCTTCCTGTACTTCTTGTTGCCCCTATCACATTAACATCTATGGTCTCTGATCTCTTGATTTTCAACCAATTTACCGAACGTTTACCGGATTCATATCCTGAACTGGCATTTTTAAGGATCACTCCTTCATAGCCCTTCTTGAGAGATTCTTCAAAATGGTCTCCAACTGTTTCTGTGGTTACTCTTTTAAAGGGAATTATTTTGATATGATTTCCCACATCCACTGCCTCCAATAATATTTTTTTGCGCTGAATCAGTGCTTTAGCAGTGAGATCCTCACCTTGAAAGCGGAGAATGTCGAACAGGTTGAAAGTTGCAGGAAGTTTACGGGATAAAATGGAAATTTTCAATTTATCTTCAACATTACGTTTTAAAAGTTTCCGAAATCCCCCTGGAACTGTGAGTTCTCCATCTAAAATCCAATTATCCCCTTTAATATTTTTTTTAAAACTAGAAACGATTTCAGGGAATTTATATGAAGCTTCAACATGGCGACGAGTCCACATGTTGATAACATCCCCTTCACGCATCGCTATGATCCTTTCACCATCCAGTTTAGGCTCGCTGATCCAGACATCCTGCAGGTAAACATCACCCTCTACTAATTTACTGAGCATGGGCTCTAACATTTCCATAAGAATAATCCCCCCAAATTAAACCTATTCTTCCATCATTGCCAGCATTTTTTCCAGTTCTTTCTCCAGTGACCTGGTTTCTGGAGGCTTTAATTCTGGTATTAATTCTTCACCAGCAGATTTTTTCTCAATTAGTTCCTTTAACTGTTGAGTGTAGGTTTCAGAGTAATCAGTCCAATCAAAATCAAAGATCATACTTTCCATTACTCTGGTTGCCTTCTCCAGGAGATCCTGGTCAACTTCACTGGGAATGATCTCCACTTCCTCCTGTGATCTTACCTGTTCAAAGTACAGCAACTGTTTCAGGAGAAATCCATTCTCATGGGATTGCAACATCCCAATGTACTCATTGTTTCGCTGAACCCATTTCACCACTGCCACTTTGTCTTTCTTTTCCATAGCTTCCTTGAGTAAATGGAAACTCTGACCTGTACCTCCCTTCTTAGGGTTATCAGTTCCCAAATAGTAAGGTTTAGACAGGGAAATTTGGGGTATTTCACTGTAATCACAGAATCCCATTATTTCCATGGTTCTAGTGGAGAATGGATGGAGGTTTTTAATCTCCTCATCGGTGAACTGTATGCATTCTCCGGCAATATCTATTGCTTTGGCAATTTCATGGGGTTTAAGTTCTTTACCATCCTTTTCGCAAACCTTTTTATAATGAACTCTACCACAATCTGTTTTATGAACTAGGTGAAACCCTACATGGAGGTTTTCACTTGCAGCGTACAGTCTGATGGGTATAAAAATAGTTCCGAATTTTATAGAGCCTGACCAGATTGATCTCATAAAAACATCCCTCTCATAAAAGCATCCCCCATTTATTCCTCATAAAACATCTTCAATATATTATATGTTATAAAAAGGAGTAATGATTTGTTATAGATACTTTGGCTGATTATGGAAAGAATCATTTTATGGGAACTGGTCTTGTAAAAATGAATTTTGGGTATGGATATTCCTAACTTTAGTATAGGATATTCCTAACTTTAGTATAGGATATTCCTAACTTTAGTATAGGATATTCCTAACTTTAGTATAGGATATTCCTAACTTTAGTGTTTGATATCCTCTTTAATCTCCTGCAGTTTCTACCATTTTCAGTTTACGATTCCGGTCTTTGTTTTGGCTCCATAATTTATGTGCATAATCCACGATTTCCATCATGTGCATGTATTTTAACTCTGGTGTGATATGAATTACTTTTCTATCAACTTTATACTTGTATCTTCCATAAAAATTGGTTTTAATCTTTTTGTAATTCTTATCCATGGTTGAAATGTAATAATAGGATAGATCCAGTTCTTTTTTAGGGTTGAAGATGTTTTCCATTTCAAAGGTGATCTCATTTAAAATTCCCTGTACCAGGTTTAAATCTGTTATAGTTGCAGATCTTCCGTTTTCACAGTTGTGGGCGTTGATCTGGTAAATTCCATCCAAGTACTCTTTAAGGTTGCTGTGCCATTTCCGAAAATCTTCCCCGGAAAAAACCAGTAGATCATCCTTTTTCTGGAACAAATGCGGTTGGTATACCCGTATATTCTTCCGGTCTATAATACCATAACTGTATTTCATCTAAATCAACAATATCCATTTATAAACCTAGTATATTCTTTATAACTTATTATCTCCATTTATAAACCAGTATCTCCTTTTTTGTAGACTTATTATCTCCCCTTATGAGCCAATTAATCATGAATATTCAACATTCAAACCCGAAAAGCATGTTACTATGCCGGTAAAGAGTAGCCTCAAACTATTTAAACCATAAATCTATTTTAACCAAGTAGTGCCCAGTGATTCTACTGTAACCATACCATTTAAGGATTCTGTGACTATTTCAGGTAGTTCCGTGTTATCGTAGACATAGGTATCCAGATAGGTCTGTAATGGTTTGTTACTGAAAATAGTTTCTAAATTCAAATTTAACAAGTGTACACGTTCCATAATTTTAGGCCAAGCCCCCAGCATTTTCCATGTCTCACATCGATCCAAACTCATGTCCAATAGAGTGATGCGTTCTATCTGTTGAACCATGGACTCATAAATTCTTCTGAATTCTTCCCTGGTGAAAATAATAACCTCTTCATGTTCTTTGAATAGTTCAGGATGGTAAAGTTGCACTCTTCTTCCACAAATCACTCCCTGACTTACTTTCATATATGATCACCTCTTACAATGGGGGTGCAATACTATATGTCCCATTAGTCATGGCCATTAGGGTAGAGAGAGTAGTTGAGAAGTATCTGAAAATATTAAATAGATGATTAGCGTGTTAAATAGATAATTAGGATATTAAATAGATAATTAGTCTGTTAAATCGACAATTAATGTGTAAAAAACTAGAAAATCAAAAATTACTTGAAACAAAAAAAAATCTCCAGAATTGAAGAAGAAACTCTTAGATTTAATTTAATTTTAAAAAATAGAAAAATAAAAAAAAGGAATTAATTTAGAACAATCCACTGTCTTTCAACTTACTTTCAGTCCATTGGGCCCGTTTATCAACTTTTTCTTTGATAATCAACGTCAGAATAAAGCTTACAACTGGGAATATGGCTAGTACTCCTATGCAGTATAAGAAATTACTCCATAACACACCAGCAACCACTTCACGCAGTGCTCCGATAGCATAAGTCAGAGGAAGGTAGGGGTGTATGGTCTGGAAGAATGTTGGTAAAAGCTCCACTGGGAATGTTCCTCCGGTGGCAGTTATCTGCAGAACCAGGATTATAATGGCCAGTGCTTTCCCTGCATTCCCAAAGGCAGAGGTCATGGAGTAAACCACAACCATACCACACAGACCAATGTAGATGGTGGTAAACAGGAATAAAAGTTGGGATGAGACCTGAATATGCATGAGTAAAGCCCCTACCGCAACTATAAAGGACTGTATTAAACCTATTAAAAGGAATAGGCCCATTCTTCCCATATACACTGTTTCAGCACTGTACTTCTTCCTGGATTTGACACGCATGGAGATCATTGCTACTGCAATTATACAACCAATCCATAAAGAGATTGCAATATAGAACGGTGCAAGTGCAGAACCATAATTATCTACCTGATAAATATGGGTTTTATCCAGTTTTACCGGAGTTTCGAAGTAATTTTTTACACCGTTTTGATCCGTGTCAGCAAAGGCAATTAAACGATCCAGATCAGCTTCATCCACTGAATTAACCTTACTAGTTGCAGTCTGGATGGAACTTCTAACCTCCGGCCATTCTGAGTTGGCCATGGTCAGTTTAGCTGAGGCAGTATTGATGGCCTGATCAATGTTGTCCCTGTTGTTTGCCAGGAAATTAATAGCACTATCCATCTGGTCAATGGAAGTTTTAAGTTGATTTAACTTACCCGAAGGGTCCTTGCTACTGGCTATATCTGCTTCAATCTCTTGTAAGAGTGTGAGAACTGTAGTTGCCTTGGTAGTGGCATCTTCGACCTGGGTGATGATTGGTTTTAGATTTTCATCCCCGGTTTGATTATAAAGGGCAACTAAAAAGGCATCAACATATTTTAAGCCAGTTATGATTTTAGTATCCACTGATTCCATGTCCTGAACTGTGGAGAGAGCCTTTGCAGGGTCACTCTGGATGTAATTGTAAAGAGTATCGTATTTTGATTTGACCTCATCAGCCTCGCTCTTCATCACTGGTAACTGTGCACTGAACTTAGGCCATATTCCATTAACAGTAGCCATTACCGAGTTAGCCTGAACCAGATCATTATCAATGTTTCCTAAATTCCCATTTAACTCATTTAGCATGGACTTTGTTTTAAGAAACGTTGCTTTGTTCTCCTTGGCCAGCTGACCCACATCGCTGAGTTTACCGAATATGATACCATCTACAGTTTCCACTATTTCATCATTGATCTTTGTTTGTAAGGTATCTGCCCCGGTGTTGGTCATTTTAGGGGCAATTGCATTCAACTTATCATTAACCACATATTCTATAGTGGCCTGCTGTGGATTGGTGGTGTCAATGGATAGTACTGTCTGACTGAAATTACCGGGTATTATAAGAGCTGCGTAGTAATCTCCATTTTTAACCCCGTTTCGCGCTGTTTCCTCGTCAACGAATTGCCAGTTGAATTTATCATTATCCTTCAATTCATCAACCAGCATATTTCCAACATTATACTGGGTCCCATTAAGAGTAGAACCGGTATCCTCGTTGGCTACTGCCACTTTGAGGTTAGAGGTTAAAGCATAAGGATCCCATGTTGCCTGAATATTCAACAGGGCGTACATGGAGGGGATGATAATAATCGCCGCTAGGACAATTAAAACCACAGGGTTGTTCTTTATAGCCCTAAGATCGCTTTTAAAAATTTCTCTTGCACCTTTAATCATTAAAACCATCCAATTAATTTAAGGGAGGTAGTGTAATAGAAGTTTATAGTCTTTACCCTCATCCTATAAAAACATTTCTTAGATTATTAATCATGCCAATTTGATTAAATTCCCGAAGAAGTTTTTCAACAGAGGATTAACATCAGATATAAAAAAAATACTAAAATTAAAGCCACTTTTGGCCTTAATGAAAATTCCCGTGATAAATCTTAGAATTATACCTAACAAAATCCCGAGTCCCAACCCCCCGCTAATGGTCGGAGTAAGATATAAAAACAAGACCCACCTATAATGACTATTTAATGTTTCATTTGAGGATAAATTTTACCGAAGGAATATTATTAAAACAAACAATAATTATTAAAACAGTGCAAATAATCCTTAAACCCTTTAACTAGGGCCAATAACAGCACAATATCTTAAAAATTAAGATAAATTAGGATCTTTGCAAATAGTAAATGTTCATATGGAACTAATAATGTTCATAAGGAATTAATGGAATAAGTGGTGAATTTAATGGCTTTTCATGTTATGTTGATTCCTACCCTGGGTTGTCCATCAGACTGTGAGTACTGCTGGAGTTCTGAGGAAGGATCTCCAGTTATGGATATTGATATTATCAAAGAGACGGTAGAATGGCTCAAGGATTTCCGCAGGGAACCAGTGACCTTTACGTTCCATGGTGGAGAACCATTACTGGCAGGATATGATTTTTTCTCCGAAGCATTACCCCTCCTGGCAGAGGATTTAGCCCATCTTAAACCGGCCTTCGCTCTGCAAACAAATCTGTGGAATCTCACCCCAAAAATGGCCCAGTTATTTAAAGAATATAACATACCAATTGGTTCAAGTCTGGATGGTCCAGAAGAACTTAACGACCTGCAAAGGGGAAAAGGTTACTACAAGAAGACCATGAGAGGATATGAAATTGCTAAAGAGCAGGATTTGCAGGTTAGCTTCATTTCCACCTTCACATCCTACTCCATACAGTACAAAGAGGATATCTTTAACTTCTTCCTGGAAAATGGGCTGAACCTCAAACTACACCCTGCTCTCCCATCTTTACGTGATGATAACCCTGAAAAATGGGCTTTATCCCCTGAAGAATATGGGGAACTTTTAATCTATCTTCTGGATCAGTATCTGGAACATATGGACCAAATTGAGCTTAAAAATATTGACCACCTTTGTAAGTGTGTTTTTATTCGTAGAGGAGTGGTCTGTACCTTTGTAGACTGTATGGGTGACACATTTGCAGTTGGTCCGGATGGTAGTATCTACCCCTGTTACCGCTTCGTGGGAATGCCAGAATACGTTATTGGAAACGTACAGGACCATCCCAGTATGGAAGATCTTTCCCAATCTGATGCCTGGAAGCTTCTCCATGAGTTCAAGGATTACGTGGACTCAGAATGCAAGAAATGTTCTTACATTAAGTTTTGTCGGGGTGGATGTCCCTACAATGCTCTTTCCATCAATGAAGAGACAGGAAAAGCTGAAATCAACGGAGTGGATCCTCACTGCACCGCGTATAAGATGATATTCAAGGAGATAACCATGCGGGCCACCAAAGAAATGCTGGGTTCAGATATGGGTATGGTTCCAAATACATCTGGTATGGACCAAAAAGCAAAGAAGGGAGTAATGTCCATAATGCTTAAACATTCTTAATTTATCAGAATTCATGATTTGAAACCAAGTTTGATTTTGCAAAAGATTAAATAAAAATTATTCATAAATAATCAAATGATTATTTTTCATTTACTAATAATTCCAGTAATTGATAACAAAAAAATAAAATAACGAGATGACTTGATATGAAAAGAAGTACACTGGTAATTATAGGCGTTCTGCTTATTATAGGAGTGGTTGCCTTGGGTTACTTCGCTGAAGCCAATTCTGTAAGTAACAATACAACTAATAATTCCACAAAATTCACCCTTTTGAAAAACCCCCTTTCATCGGACCAGACACAGCCTGGACAGGCAGCTCAAAGCCAGCAATCAACAACAACATCCAGTGGTACAACTACCAGCAGCGGTAATGACACTCAAAACAACACTCAAAATCAAACAACCACAACCCAACCATCAACATGAAGTTTAATACTTTAACAGTAACACTCCAAAGAACACGTACACCCACTAGATTATATGAACCTAATGATGATATGAACCTAATGATGATATGAACCTAATATGAACTATTAAGACACAAAGACATGGAATTCACTCCAAATGGAGGCATATAATGAATTTAGGTAAATTGAATGAAAAATGCCCAAAATGCGGTTCAAAAGATAAAACTCTTAACCGACGATTAGATGCAAAACATCGTGCCTTTGGCACCACTCAAAACCTTGAATGCAGTGACTGTGGTTATGTGTTTAAATCCCGTGAAGATGAAAATGAAGAGGAAAATGAGTAGGAATGTATCTTGCGAGTAGGAATGTATCTTACTTATTTAAAATCTTTTTTTAAATTATTTTTTAAATTATTTTTAATCTGTTTTTAGGCTTTTTTTAGCATTGCAATATAGGGTATTTACAATTTAATATTTAAAGGGTTTTTATATCATAAATTTTAGATTACATTATTTTTAAGGGTTTATCATCGGTGATGAATGACATTAAGACTTAATTAAGAATTAATTGATCTAATTAATCAAGGTTAACTTCGACTCAAGTTTAACTTCAACTCAAGTTTAACTTCGAGGCCAGTACATGATGATAAAAACTCCGATAAGTGCTATACTGGCACCAATAATATCAAATTTATCCGGAATGACCTTATCTATCTGCCAACCCCAGATCAAAGCCATTGCAATAAAAACACCACCATAAGCAGCGTAGACTCTTCCAAAATTAGCGGGTTGTAATGTAGGGATAACACCGTAAAGGACTAAGATAATTGCCCCTAAAAATGCTAATTCAATGCCCCTGCCTTCTCTTAACCAGAGCCATATAAGGTATCCTCCGCCTATTTCGCATAAACCTGCTAGAATAAAGAATAACAATGATTTGAAAATTTCACTGATTCCCATCACCTCCTCAAGTCATGTTAATAATTATTTGAAAACATCTATAAATCACATAATTGTATTCCCATCACATAATTATATTTCTAATAACTCCTATAATTAGATAATAGATAATGGGATAAGGGGGATATTTGGATGGACGTTGAATTCAATTTGGAAAACCTGAATGAATGTCTTTGTGACTGTTGTCCAGTGCAAAACAAATCAAAATGTGTTCTGGATAAAATGAAAATAGTGGATGAAATTGCACAGGAAGATCTGGACTCCAGGATGATGATTGAAGAGGAGAGAATCCCCGCAATGTACTGCGCCGGGGAAAAGGAAAATATAAAGGACTTAAATACCAATCAAGAATGTCAGTGCGATAAATGTCTGGTTTGGAAAGAGAATAACCTATTCAGTGGGGAACCAGCAGGTTACTTCTGCAAAGAAGGTAAAAGTAGACAATAAGCATATAAGAAGATTAATTAATGATATTATTAGAAATTATCTGCTGATTACAGGTTATACCAATGATTACATGATTTAATGAATTATTGATTTAATAAATTAATTTATTAGTAAAATTACTATTTGAATTACCCTTTAAGTACCTTTTAGATTACTATCTACTCTTTGTTGAGATTATACTTAGATATTCTCTATTTTATGAAATATTTGAAGACCCTAATTATCATTAAATAGTAAAATTCTGATTGAACCATGGATTCTCTTAATGTAACAAGACTTTGCATGTCTAATTCCCTCTAACTCTGCAAAAATATAAATGTAATAAATAATCAGATAATATTAAGGAGTGGATTTGATTTAAGGAGGGATTTGATGATGAGGAAAGATATGATAATCATACCCATACTGTTAGTTGGAGTAATAGCTGGATCAGTAGTGGGAATGGGTTACAGTCCTGCCGAATCACCAAACACTAACCAAACATTAAATAGTAATATATCCACCAATACATCCACACCAGCAACAGTTACCAATAACAGTACCACCCCACAAACATCAACATCACAGAAAGCCACAACCAGCACCAACACCCGAAAAACAACATCAAGCAGTAGTTCCACAATCCAAAAAACTAATACTCAAACACAAGAACCAACCACAACAAACCCTTCTGATGAAACCAATACAACTGCTTAAAACTATTTTCTAAATTTCATTTAATTTTCCTACTTTTAAAAACCATTTTTGATTCTTATATCAATGAAAAAATCAATAAAATGTATCAATTTGGTTAAATATTAACATTAAGGTTAAATTTACATTATTATACAGGGATTTATCATAATATTAATTCTACCAAAAATTCATTAACCAGCTTATCCTGTTCATTAACCAGCTTATTCTGAATTGAGAATACCTGATTGGAATAGTGATTGGAATAGTGATTTAAAATACCTAATTGAAAATTAAGCGATTTAAAATATATTTAATTTCATGAGATTTACCACTCTATTTAAATAAATATACCAACGATTTTAAAAAAAAGTAAAACTCATATTGTAAGAAATAAAAAGATTTGATAATAGTTTAAGTTTGATAATATGATTCAATTGATAATAATTCAATTGTTTAATTTAAAAATAATGATAGGACTGAGAATATGATAGTCAAGGAATGGTGCATGTACTGTGGGGAATGTGCGGGTGTTTGTCCGCGTAACCTCATTGAAGTACGGGAAATCAGTTTAAATTTCAACGAAGAAGAATGTAAAGACTGCCAGATATGTCTCCAGGTGTGTCCAGTTCAGGCCCTGGAAAAAAAGGAATGATAAAATGATGGAAACTGATATTCTGGTTATAGGTGCCGGTCCTGCCGGGTCAACAGCAGCCAAACACGCTGCCATTGGCGGTGCCAGTGTAATTGTAATTGATAAAAAATCAGAGATAGGATCCCCCAAAAGATGCGCAGAAGGTGTCTCCAAGGACGGTCTTAAGAAACTGGGAATTGAACCATCCCCACGATGGGTGGCCAAGGAGGCCTCTGGAGTTAGAATGGTCTCACCCAATGGTACTGCAGTGAACCTCACCGAGGAAAAAGTGAAACTCCCTGAAGCAGGTTATATCCTGGAGCGTAAGGTATTTGATAAACATATGGCTATGGATGCTGGGCGTGCTGGTGCCAAGATCATGGTAAAAACTCTGGCCACTGGCCTGCGAAAAGAAGAAGACCAGGTTGTGGTTACTGTCGAGAACATGGGAGAAGAACTGGAAATCAAAGCCAAAATTGTTATAGCTGCTGATGGTCCTGAATCCCGTGTTGGTAGATGGGCTGGACTCAAAACTGCTCTTAAACCTAAAAATATGGAATCCTGCGCACAGTTTGAAATGGCCGGAGTCAAAATGGCAGAACCAGATTGTATAGAATTCCACTTTGGTAGTGTATCCCCAGGTGGTTACGCCTGGATATTCCCCAAGGGGGATGACATAGCCAATGTTGGTCTTGGTGTTTTAACCACCATAACCGATAAAACTGCATACCAGCACCTTTTAGAGTTTGTGGAAAGCAACCCTGCCACCAAGAATGCACAACCCGTGGAACTAAACGTTGGCGGTGACCCAGTAGGTGGATTACTCAAGAAAAAAGTTGCAGATAACGTTCTGGTGACTGGAGATGCTGCTAGCATGGTAAACCCACTCACTGGTGGAGGTATAATCAGTGGTATGCTGGGAGGCCGCATAGCTGGTCAGGTTGCTGCTCAGGCTGTAGCTGATGGTGATTATTCCCATAAAAACCTCAAAGTCTACGAAAAACTCTGCGAAGATGAACTGGGAGAATCATTCAAAAAGTACCTTAAAGCTAAAGAATATCTTTTAAGCCTTTCTGATGAAGAATTAGATGAAATTGCCAATGTTTTCAAGGACAGTGACTTTGAAACCATTAACACTGCAGAAATGGTTAGAAAACTGGTTAAAATCTCACCAAAAGCTCTTTTAAAGTTAGGTAAATTATTCTAAGCATACTTTAAATGGACTTAACCGTTTTAAAGGTTAATAATTTCTTAACCTTTGAAACTTTTCATATTTTTTTTAATTTTTTTATTCCAATAGAATTCATCCCTTTATAACCTTCTGCTAATTTTACTAAACTTCCACTAAAAAACGATTACCAATATACACAGAAGGAAAAATACCATGGCCACTTGATGGTACAGTATATCTGCCAGATGAAACATGGATTCTTTTTTTGTAAACAATGATAAATAAAGAGGCACTGCTGCCAGGAAAGATGGTAAAACAGCCACCGCGAATTGTATTAAATTCATGTCCCCTGAGTAAAGCATGTAAAGAAGTACTGCACCCCCCATAATCGCCACCAGATTGGCATCCTTGGAATGAGATTTGTACATCAGGTAAGTTCCCATACCCGCCAGGTACATAAAAAGATATACTGAAATGGGCACCAGGAAAACATTTCCCAGTAGCACTGCACAGGAAGCCAGGCGCAGCACTGAATTGGTGGCTGTACTGAAAAATGGAGCCAGGCTTGTTTCCTTGAGGCGTATGGGTGGAACAGTGTATATCAACTGATTAATCAGCATTAATGACATTATAAAGGTGAAAGCAGGTGGGAAAGCTGCAAAGGAAATTATGAATACTGCAGAGGTTAAAATTCCCACAAAAAGGAGTATAAACTCTTTATCCACCTTGTTCTTTATAAAAGCACGATCCTGCTTTTGATGATCTCCTCGGTCTATATCCAGATCAGTCAGATCGTTAAGTGTGTAAAGGGCACCCCATAGAACAGAAACCAGTACTAGACCACCTAAAATCTCAAGGGGATTATTGATGGGAATGTTGGAAAAATAGGCATAAGTGAGTGCCAGTAAAAACATGTTGGCATTTTTGGATGCCCATGTCATACGGGTGGACTTTATCAGGGTTTTTATCATTTTAAACTCCATTCACAGGATAATTCCATTCACATACAGGATAATCATTATGAAAATACAGATATTATAGGAATACGGGATAATCATTGGATGTTACATGAAAAATTCACTCATTTCATAAACTGGTTTTAATGGCTTGACATATGAAACGAGGTTTGTTACCATACCTTTTTATGTATTGTTTTATTTCATCACTGTTGGTATCACTTAGATGGCTTTTTACTATATTTATGGTTTCCTCTTCTGAGTAAGATATTTCCACCACTTCAAATGGAATTCCAAGTAGTGATACAGCCAATCTGGAGAATGGCCCCATGTCCGTGAACAAATCCTTCTTCTTACCTCCCATATAAATTCTCCAGGCAGTCTGCAATACCATGTTAACATTCTTAAAATCATTCCTGTGTCTTAAATATTCATAAATACATGTTAAATAAAAATTGAATGATTTAAAACCAGCATAATCTGTCCACTGACTGAACCCTGCACATTCTTCATTGACCACATGGTAATCATGGAATTGGTCTGCAAATAGAACTGCATCAAATTTTTTTAAACCATCAAATAAACTCTCAGATGTTTTAACTCCCAGATCTTCTCTCATGGATTTTACCATCAGATTGAATACATCTCGTGAATTTAAATCCAAAGAAGGAATTGGTAATTTAGCTTCATAAAAATTTAAGCCCAGTTCATTCACCGCGGCATATATGTTAGTGGATTTACCAGTTCCAGGGGCACCTACCACATGCACAATACTTCCACCCTGATCAGTCAGTTTATGGAAGTTTGAAAGAAGATTCTGATAGGATTGAGTGACTACAAAAGTCTGGTTTTCCTCCTGATCCATTATCTTGTATTCATTCATGTATACCTCGTAAAATTATTAGGATCCCCTAAAGTTACCATTCAATGTATAAAAATATATTGAACTCGTCAGGATATAATAATATGAGGATTGAATATGAGAATTTGAATTAAACCGAAAATGAATAGAAAATTGTATTGAATAATAAAAATGGTAATTGGATAAAAAAATAGAATTGAGTAAAAAATGGAATTACCGAAATCGAAGTGTATAAATTCCAGTAAATATCTCTTCCAGTGAATTTCAGGTGGATTTTCCTTAAGAATTCTACAGAAAAAACAATTTCTACAGAAAAAACAAAACTTAACCTGAAAAACTAACACTACTTAAACCATAATTTAACTGGAAAAATAAAAATTACCAATATAACTCAAATAACCAATATAACTGATTTATGGAGAAGAATAACTAATTTATAGAACGTAATGATTAATTTATAGAGTAATAATGAGTTATAATAAATTTAAGGAGTAAAATAATGATCAAAGTACTATGTACCACTGAAACTTCACTTAACCGTCCTGAAGCACGTCGCTGGAGGGAGAGAATGAAACTTTTAGAGCCACTGGGCGAGGTGGTAGTGGTCTTACCCTGCAGTATGCGCAAACCTTATTCTGCCAGTAAGTCACACCATGTGTTCACTCAGGCCACAAAGGGCCTGCAGGAAGCGATTTTAACATCCCCATTTGGTGTTTGTCCCAGGGAGATGGAACAAACCTATCCCATCCAATCCTATGATGTTTCCACTGTTGGAGACTGGTCCCGTGAAGAAATAAAAATCACAGGGGAATGTTTAAAAGAGTATATTGGAGATCATGAGGCCATAGCCCACGTGGCCCACGGTTATCTGGAAGTCTGTCAGGAATATCTGCCACAGGCCACTTTTACCTGTCAGGATAATAAGACCACATCCCCTGATTCAATGACCAACCTCAAAAATGAGGTTAAAAAATACAATAAGCTCAAAAGTCGTGCCCGCCAACCACACATGCTCCGCTCCATAGCCCGTTACCAGTTCAACACCCGGGATGCTGACCAGCTGGTGCCGGATGATTATAAATTAAGGGGAAGGTTTGACCGGCGGTTGATGCAGGGTGATGAACAGATCGCAGTCTTACACCACGACAACGGGCTTTACAGTCTAAACATTAAGGGAGGTATCATCCTGAATGAGATTGGTGTTAACTGGGTGGAAATAGATTTTGACATGAAAACCAATACCCTGTTTGCTCCGGGAGTGGTGGACGCCCATCCAGGGATAATTCCAAAGGATGAAGTGGTCATCGTCCGAAAAGGAGAAGTGATAGGAGTGGGTAAGGCCATCATGACTGGTAAAGAAATGAAAAGGGGAGAAAAAGGTGTGGCGGTTCGGGTGAGACATCGGTTAACTTAACTTCCCAGATTATAAATAAGTTTAAATAGCATAAATATGGAAATAAAAGAGTACCTTTACTTAAGGTATATGAATTATTTAATGTATATGAAGGTTTTTTAAAGTAATTATACATTATAACGCACTAAAAAGTGTGAAAAATAAAAAAATCTTTTTGAGGTATTGTTATGAGTGATGAATTAGTTGGAAAAATTAGAGAAGCTCTGGCTCAGGTAGCTGATCCCCACATGGGAATTAGCATTGTGGAAATGGGCCTTGTGTCCGATATACAGGTTAATGAAGCTGATAAAACTGCCAAAATCATTATAAAACCAACCAACCCCGGTTGCATGAGTGCTGCCAATATGGCTATGCAAGCTCGTGTGGCTGCTGAAAAAGTGGAAGGAATCGACAAGGCAGAAATCCAGGTTGAAGGTCATATGATGGCTGATGCCATCAGTGAAATGGTCAACAAATAAGTCTTCTTATTAAAACATTACACAACCTACTGGTAGGGTGTGTTAAATGGAATTCATGGAAACAGATCACTGTAGTTGAGTTTAGAGGGGATTAATCTCACTATAACCGGTCGTCTCCATTACCCCTATTATTTGCCTGAAAAAATAGTATAAATTATGGTGTGAATCTTTGAGGAGTAGATGTTTTTAAAAATAGGTGCTTTTAAAAAAAGTTAATACTATTTTAACAATGATACCACCGCAAAGGTATATATAGGATGAATTCTAAATCAAGAATCTACCCCTGTAGTTTTTGAATTTGTTCATGAAATTCAGGTTTTAAAAGCTGTTACTAACATTTGAGGGGCCCGTGGCTCAGGCGGTAGAGCGCACGGCTGATAACCGTGAGGTCCTGGGTTCGAATCCCAGCGGGCCCATTCTTACTCATTTTTTACATCCCATTTAACATTTAAGATATTTTAAGATACTTTAATTCAAAATTAATTCATATATCCTTTTGTTTAACTATTGATTTTTGATATCAGATCTTTCAAAAATGTAATAATAAACTGCTTTTCAAAAAATTTATATGCTGAGTTTAGGATACTATATAGCTGGAGCAATGGTAAATTTGGTAATTAATTACCTCATTTTTTTTACCTAAATTTGCCATTTTCTTCCTTTTATTTTGATTTAAAGATTATTTTAAAGATTTTAAGCAATTTTGACCTATTTAATAATTTTAATTGTTATTTAACCTCATTAACTGACGACTAAATATAGTAGGTTAAGAAGACCGGAAAGAATTTTGAAATTAATACCAGTGGCTTTGAAAACATTTAAATAAAGTATAACCTAACTGGATTAGTAAGTAATATTGAGGATAAAGGTGTCTTAATGTGGAACTTAATTGGTTTTGGACTGGTAGTCTTAATAATTGTAATATTCTTTGCCATAATTATTGTAATCTACAACAGTTTGATTAAACTTCAAAACGGGGTTGAAGGTTCATGGTCACAGATAAATGTACAGCTAGAGAGAAGATCTGACCTGATTGATAATCTGGTGGAAACTGTGAAAGGTTACGCTGCACACGAAAAAACCACCTTCCAAGAAGTTGCCCAGGCACGTTCAAACTTGAACAATGCAGAAACTGTTAAGGAAAATGAAAAAGCAGACAATATTTTAACCGGTACTTTGAAAAGCCTTTTTGCTGTGGCAGAGAATTATCCTGAGTTGAAGGCAGATGAAAATTTCCTAGAACTGCAGGACCAGCTATCTGCAACTGAGGATAAAATCGCCCAGTACCGTGAATTTTACAATGAAATAGTTTTAACCTATAACAACAAGCGTGAAGTTTTCCCCAACAATATACTGGCCAATTTCTTCAATTTTGAAGAAGCAGAATACTTTGAACATGAAGCAGGAGAAGTTCCTAAAGTGGATTTCTAGCTAAATGTGAGTAAGGTTGTATTAATCTATTCCTCTTTTTATAATCAATTATAATGATCCACAATTTCTATTCTTAATTAACCAGCTTTTATTTTCACCAACCTGAAGTTACAATTACTGCATTTACGATTATATAAATAATGAGCAGGAATATAAAAGAAATTCTGTCCAATATCCGTGATAACTCCTTCTCACCCCGGATATCATAGATATACAATGAGATTGTAGACTCTACTATGGTTATAAGAATCAAAAGCAACCCTAAGTCATTCACCATATCTGCCAGGGTCATGATGCCTGTTTTTGGTATTAATCCAGAGGTAACTATGGTATTAGCAATTGCCACAAACAAAGCACCTGCTCCCAATCCAAAACGTGGCTCAGCTTCGGTAGGTTTAATGAATAAAGCCACCAGTGCAGCTGCAACAGCTACAAACAATCCTATAAATATTCGGAAGTAAAATCCTAGGTCAGGTCGGGATATATCAATACCTGCTCTCAATTGAGAGTAGGATGTTGGCCTAGTTTCTATGCGAGGGTCTCCGAAACTGGAATTATAAATATGAGGTTTTTCTAAAACAGAAAATTTTTCAACACTGTATCCATGAATTTGCACCTCTGGATTTATATTTGAGGTGCCATTATCCGCTACATAGATTAGATCTTCTCTTTCAGTTTTTTTATCCTCAATCTCTAATGTGAGCAGATGATTATCCACAGGGAATCTTAAAACATCAAAGAATTTAGTGATCTTAGCTGTGACATAGTAAATCTGGTAATGTTCAGTTCCATTGGTGTATTCATCCACCAATTCCTTTTTTTCTATTTCTCCATCAATAACCTGGAAGTTTTCACCCGGATTAACATCACTACCATTCCATTTAAACCATATATAAAAATCAACAGTCCACACACTATCTGATAAAGATAGATCCTTGATACGATCCACGTAGAACCCAGAAATTACTTTAGTGGGAGTAATATTGGAAGAAAGATTAAAGTCTTCTGCACTGAGTCCGGGTTCGGTAAGTTTGGGACTTATCCACTGTATATGTCTAGTGTCGGCAGATTGTTTATTTTCATAAATAGTTCCCACCATATAACTACCAACAAGTAAAAAAATTAGGATAACACCTATTATCCACCATTTCAGGAATCTGCGTCCTTTGGGCTTAACTTTTCCATCCTTTGATTGGTTCCCATCAGTTTTGCCAGACAAAAAAGTTAACCCCCACAAAGATTGGTTTCTATGTAACTTTCATTCAATTAATTATCATAGATAGTTAGAACTGTTCTAACAATTAGAATTTTCTATTTACCGGTTATAATTATTTTCATTATATATATCAAGATAGTATTTTAGTTTACCATCACAAGAGCAGTGATTATATTAGTGGGAAGCTTCATCAGGGCCCAATTTAACAATAAAGACTACCCAAATAACATAGCTGTAACCTAAATTAGACACTTTCCACAAATCCATAAAATCAGTTCTAATATATGGTCCGATTCTAGGATAATATCATAAATTCTAGAGAATATGTTCTATTATTTAAAAAAAATAGTACAAATGTTTTAAGAATGCTGTAAAATAAAAAGAGACAAAAAAAGAGAGTAAATGATTAATTTTCAATCTGCCTTATCAACCGGTTGCACTCTGCATTCACTTTTTTCTTGCCAAAAGCCTGGCTTATCCTACGCACTGCCTCAAGCATTCGGATAATTGAGTCCAGCCAGCTGAATATATCCCCAGCATAGGCATGTATCTCATAATCACGCATTAACCTCCGACTTATATCCACTGGGTCCCGCTTTGCCAGGCGCTGTTTGACCATTTTTCGGGATAGTTCCCTCTGGAAACAACCACAGAATGGTCTTTCCTTGCA
This sequence comes from uncultured Methanobacterium sp., assembly GCF_963665055.1. NCBI lineage: Archaea > Methanobacteriati > Methanobacteriota > Methanobacteria > Methanobacteriales > Methanobacteriaceae > Methanobacterium > uncultured Methanobacterium sp. The sequence goes on along the minus strand of NZ_OY762015.1, from coordinate 273,579 downwards.
CCGGCAGGTGTAAAAGTCCATCTGGAGTTTTGTCAGTCTTTCCCTCAAGCTGGGTTCCAGTTTATTAATTGCAGAACCAGAACTCAATATATCCAGAGTACTGTCAGCAAATAAGCGAGTTGACATGTTTATTTTAAGAATGCGACCTATCTGTGTGGTTATTCTGTTGGAGAGGTATGCGCTTTCAAAGGGTTCCAGTTTTAGGGCTATGTCCATGGGATGCATCCGGTTCAGGTTCTTCCGGATGTAATCTGCACAGGGATATGATAAAAAGGACATTGAAACCGCCCTCCCATAAGAAGTGGGTGTTACTTTACCATCTTTTTCCTTTACCAAACCATAATCCACCAGTATATTGAAGGCTTCCTCAAATTCAATGGGTAACTCCTCATTCTGGTATTCATGACTTATCTGTGAGAATTTATCCGCCCGTCCTGCACATATATCAGCCAGGAACTGCTCAATTTGACTGTCCTCAGAGTAGGTTACATTGACTGGTTCCACATCACTGGATAAGAGTTCCATGGCCTGCATTTCCTCAGTTTCATCACCGTAGCTCCTACCAACCTCGGGGAGAAGATATACTTTCCCCTGATCATGGTAGGTGGGTCTTCCTGCCCGGCCCAGCATCTGGGAAAATTCATTGGGCGTGAGTGTTTTATTACCCATGGTCAAACTTTCAAAAAGTACCTGTGAAGCTGGGAAATCCACCCCCGCTGCTAATGCCGCGGTGGTAACCACAGCCCCCAGCTTCTGCGCCCCAAATTCTTTTTCAATCCTGTTCTTTTTAGAGTAAGATAACCCTGCATGGTATGCTGCTGCTTTCACACCCCTTCGGGTCAGGTAATCAGCCACAGTATGAGTTTTCCTGCGGGAGTTGGTGAAAATGATACTCTGACCATGGTAACCCTTTTGAGATCGGTTCTGGTATTCATTACGGGCGATCTGGGTCAGGAGATGGTTTTTTTCCTCCTCAGTTCTGGTGAATATCAGGTGTCGCTCCAGGGGAACCGGGCGCAGTGGGTATTCAACCAGTTTCATTCCAAATTCTGATGCAATTTCTTTGGGGTTTCGGACTGTGGCTGAAAGTCCAATTACCTGCAAGTTAGGGAATAAAGCCCTCAGACGGTGAATAAGTCCCCTGAGTCTGGGACCACGCTCATCATCCCCCAGCATATGGATTTCATCCACCACCACAGTTTTAAGATCACCCAGCTGGGATGATCTTCCGGCACGTAGAAGAAAATCCAGACCTTCATAAGTTCCCACCACAATATCTGAGGTATCTATTTTCTCATCAGGGAGAGTGAGTTCTTCTTTGGCCTTTATCCTGCTCATCCCCACTCTTATTGAAACGTTTAACCCCATTTTCTGGTATCTTTTTTTGAAATCCCGGTACTTCTGATTGGCCAATGCCACCAGTGGAGTTAAAAATAGGAATTTACCACCTTCAAGGGCGTGTGGTATACCTGCCAACTCCCCAATCAGTGTTTTTCCACTGGCAGTGGCTGATACCACCAGAAGGTTTTCCTCTTCCAGGAGTCCAGCCTGAAGTGCCAGAACCTGGACTGGTAAAAGGTGAGTTCCCTGGCTTTTTAAAGATTTCTTAAAAGATTCAGGGATATTCAGACTATCAATTCTAACTTTAGAAAGATTATCATCTTTTTTAGTGGTTACCCTATCGTATAAAGTAAGTTCTTGGTTTTTAAGCGGATCGAAGCGGGGATCAAAGACACTCAGTACTTTCGAAAGATCACCAGTTTCATCCAGCATTTTCCTGAACCGGGGAAAAGTGCTCATGTCATATGAACGAGATTTTAGCTCTCTTTTTATCTCGTTTTCTGCGCATACCCTGCAGAGATAGTCTCCGTGATAGAGGTAAGATTTTTCTCTCTGGATCAAAGTTATGAAACCTTCAAATGTGCAGTGCCTGCATATAAGAGTGTAATTATATTTTATATTCAATGATTGGAGGAATTCTTCTGTATCAGGGTCCCGGCCAACCAGGAATACGTTTTGTTTTCGCAGGACCTTAACTGCTTCACTGGGAGGTAAGATGATCTCCTTGTCTTTGGTGACTATGAACTTGTGGATCTTTAGCTGACCATCCACCCTGCGAAACTTAATATAACCATTGAAAAAAGGTGTTCTCCGAGTATTCAAAGCACCCTTAGAACTTCCAATGGGAAAAAGTTCCACAATCTTCTTTTTACGTCTTAAAATTATCATTTTACCATTACTTGTCAAAAATTCATGTATTCATCTTAAAATCGTTATTCATAGGATATACGCAATATATCCATTTAAAACGTATTATTCTAGTTTATATCCCTACACATATATCTATTTCATTAAAATTAAAAACACACTTAGTTAAAGCTATATGAACCCATGGTATCCATTTTAGGACCTAATTTTGAGAAAAATTAGTTTCTGGATGTACAATACTTATCAGCCCATACTTAGGGTTAGGGAGATAAAGTTAAGATTAAGATAAAGTTAAGATTAGGGAGATAATTTTATTTTTTCCATGGTTTCCACCAGTTCTTCATGGTATTCTGCCACGTTAATTTCATCTATGGTTCCTTTTATCTCCATATCTGAATAATTTATCTGATCAACCAGTTCTTTGCAGGTCCATTGTTCTATGGAATTGCCAATGCCAATATGGGGGATGAAGGGTAGATCCATTCTGAGTTCATCAGCCAGTTTCCCGGAATAGAGATTATCGTGAAGTTTAAGTATCTGACTGTAACCCTCATCAGGCACCAGGAAAACATGCCAGTAGGGGGTGAATGCATCTTTTTCCATGACTGCACATCTTATGGCAAATTCTATTCTGCGGTGATCAGCTGCTCTTCTTTTAATTTCTTCAATGAATGTTTCTGGTCTCTGGTTGAATACTGGAAATACCAGGGTGAAATGGGGCTCTACCCTACCATGGTAAAGCTCGTCATTTTCTTCCCGGAACTCCTGAATCCACTGGTAATCCTTCTGATTAATTTTAGGATATGCTAGGGCTAATAATGACATTTACTTGGCCTCCGCACTTTGAATGAAAATGAATCTGATAATAAATTGTTGGGATGGGAAAATAGTTACCCACCACTTACAAAGAGAATTTCCTAAAGATCTTTTTCCTGTTCTTCCAGTTTTTCTTTTAGAAGTTTTTCTGCCTGTTCCCTTAGTATAAATTTCTGTATCTTTCCACTGGCAGTGAGGGGGAATTCATCTACAAAGAACACGTGTTTGGGTACCTTGAAACGGGCTATTTTGGTTCGGGAGTAGTCCCGGACATCCTCTTCAGTGAGTTTGGCATCTTCTTCCAGGATGATGCAGGCACCCACGATTTCCCCGTACTTCTCATCTGGGATTCCCACTACCTGAACGTCAAGAACTCCGGGCATGGTGTATAAGAATTCCTCGATTTCACGGGGGTAGATGTTTTCTCCTCCACGGATGATCATATCCTTTATACGACCCACTATGGAGTAGTATCCCTCTTCATCCACACTTGCCAGGTCACCACTATGGAGCCAACCATCTTCGTCTATGACTTCCCTGGTTTTATCCGGCATTTTGTAGTAGCCCTTCATCACATTGTACCCTTTACAACATATTTCCCCGGTCTGGTGGGGTTCCAGGGTTTCTCCTGTTTCAGGGTCCACTATTTTAACCTCACATTCGGGTAAGGGTTTGCCCACTGTTTCCACCCTTTTCTCCATGGGGTCATCCACACTGGTCTGGGTGAATCCGGGTGATCCCTCGGTTAACCCGTAAACACTGGTTATCTGGGTCATGTTCATATCGTTAACTACCCTTTTCATGGCTTCAATTGGCGGGGTGGAGCCCGCCATGATCCCGGTTCTGAGACTGGAAAGATCGAACATGTCAAACATGGGATGGCTGTACTCGGCAATGAACATGGTAGGCACCCCATATAGGGCTGTGCAGCGTTCCTTTTGAACTGCCGCCAGAACCAGTAGTGGGTCGAAGAGTTCAACCATTACCATGGTGGCCCCGTGGCTGAAAGTGGCCATCACTGCCAGTACAATACCGAAACAATGGAAAAGGGGCACAGTTATACATAACCTGTCTTTTTCTGTGAATTTTTGCCTTTCACCTATGTAATAACCATTGTTTAAGATGTTACGGTGAGTTAACATAACACCCTTGGGAAATCCGGTGGTTCCGGAGGTGTACTGCATGTTAACCACTTCATCATTGGTAACAGATGACTTGATCTGCTGGAATTCCTCATCATCTGCGTGTTTTCCCAGTAAGAGTAGTTCGTTAGTGTTGTACATTCCCCTGTGCTTTTCCTGGCCCACGTAGATCACACTGTCCAGGAATGGGAATTTTTCACTGTTGAGTTTACCCCTTTCCTGGGTTTTAAGTTCTGGGACGAGTTCGTAGACTATTTGAAGGTAATCAACATCCTGGTATCCATCAATGATTGCCAGGGCCTTCATATCTGATTGTTCCAGTACATATGCCAGTTCATGGCTTTTGTAAGCTGTGTTAACTGTGACCAGAACTGCTCCGATCTTGGAGGTTGCGAACAACATGGTAAGCCAGTCAGGCACGTTTTTGGCCCAGATACCCACGTGGTCTCCCTTTTTTATTCCAATTTCCAGGAAGCCCTTGGCCAGGAGGTTGACTCTCTCATCAAACTCCTGATAGGTGAAACGAAGATCTCGGTCAGGGTATACCATGAATTCCTGATTGGGATCCTTTTTTACCATTTCTTCCAGGAAATCACCAATAGTAAGTTCACTAAAAACCATTTTAAAAACTCCAAGTTTTACAATCTTAAATATGTGGTTATACTTTATTTTTTTGAATAATTTTTTCTCTTCGAATATATTTTCCCAATACAGGTTCCCAATACAGGTTATTTAGAGTAATTAGGTTTATTTATCTGAACTAGTCTATTTACCAGAAATAGACCCTTTACTGAAGCAGTTTATTTACCGAAATAGGCCCTTGCTTAAAGCTGTTTTACCATAAATATGTCATTAGATAGTATTAGGAAGTTACTTACCGAGAATTTAGGTAAGTTATTTACCTGAATAGTCATCCAGATGCTCTTCCAGTTTTTTCCTTATATCATCAGGTATTGGTCTTGATTTCTGCTGTATGAAGTCGTAGTTCACCAGGACTGCAGTTCCTTTTGCTTTGAGGTGTCCTGATTGCCATGCTTCGTGGTAGGTGGTATAGGAACTGTTACCAATCCTTATTATACTGGTTTTTATTTCCACATCATCTCTGTAGTACATCTGTCCCAGGAATTCGAAATCAGTTTTAACCATTATCAGTTTCCATTTTTCGTAGCTGAGGTCGAGATCTGGTGTGAATAATCTGTAAATCTCGTTTCTTGCCAGTTCAAACCATTCAGCAAGTACTATGTTGTTAATGTGTCTTAATCCGTCTGAGTCTCCAAATCGCGGTGTTACTGTAATAGTGTACATGTATAAGTATCTCCAATTTTTATAAAAGGGTCTCCCTCATCTTAGAAGGGAGTGTAAACCACTGCCAACATTTTTGAATCCTTTTCTTTGGCATGTACGTGGTGAGGAACCACTGAATCGTAGTAAATACTGTCTTCTGGTTCTAAAAGGTATTTATCCTGCCCGTAAAGCACTTCTATCTTTCCCTGAATAACATATAGGAATTCTTCACCTTCGTGTGATGCAAGCTGGTAATCCTGGTTTTCAGTGGGGTGGACATCGATGAGGAAGGGTTCCATGTGTCTGTCTACCTTCCCATAGGCCAGTGAGTAGAATTCCAATGCACTCTGGTTGCTGTGTTCACCAAGTCCCTGACCAGAAAATCTGATTATGTTATCTGATTTTCCTGATTTGACCATGAAGGGCCCGCTGTGGGGGGCGTCATCCAGGAATGTGCCCAGGCGTACTCCCAGTGCCCGTGCAATTTTTAAAAGAGGAGTTAGTGATGGTACCAGTGCTCCACTTTCCAAGTCTTCTATAAGTTCAACACTGCTATAACTGGCATCGGCCAGTTCTTCCACCGAAAGTTTTCGATCTTCTCTTAACTGACGGATTTTCGCTCCAACTTTGTTCTCCTCTTTCATTTAAAATCACCTTAATTTCATAAATTTAATTTTTCAATTTCATAAACGCAAACTTTGATTATATAAATTTTTTAGCATATTTTTAAAGTATATCTTAATTTTAGTATATATCTGAAAATTATATTTTAGTTACTTAAACATTTTTTTAAATATTACACCCACCCATCCATGAGACCCTTTAAAATATGTTTTAGGGAGCGGTGACTAAATTTTTTATCATTTTCCATATCTGCAACTTAATAAAAAAAGTTGATTTATTGGATTTATTGATTATTCATGTGGATTAAATATCTGCATTTAATTTATATCAATGCTCAATGTTCTGGATAATATTCCAGTATTCTGAATATCTTAATTAAGAATTAGCAATCCAGTTGGAGATTATTAATTCCAATTGCTCGGGTCACATATTCAGAAATGATCCCCGGGGCACATATTTACAGTGATTAATATCCTGAAATAATTAATTCCAATTACCACTACACATCTCCTAAGATGCATCCAGAATTACCAATAATTAAGGATATATCATGGGGTGGTTCCATTGGTGGGAGTAGTGTTGACAGTGGTGTTGTTAGTGGTATTGGTGGTATTGGTGACGTTAACCTGAATATGTTTTACAATGTGAACCGGGGTGAAGTTGGAATCACCGATCTCACTGATCTTCTGATCACCGTTTAAATTAAAGTTCGATGGAATTAATCCCACCCCAATATCGGTACCTATGTTTAAAGCATTGGCACCTGAAGCAGCCCCATAGGCAACCAGTGCAATCATTAGAACAATGAACAGTGTTCCTGATTTTTTAGGAGTCATTTAAATTACCTTTCACCTAACTTAAAATTCAGATGAACTATTAATTGCTTAATAGCCCCAGTTAATCAAATACCATGGGATTTAATGATAAATTCAGGTTTATTTATAATTTAATTTTTATGGATTAATATTTTGATTTAGTTAGATGTCTGTAGATTAATATCTTAAAACACCTTTAAATAGAATAGCCCTACTGCGTAACTTAACAATTAAGCGAGAGTATGGAGTAAGGTTAATGTCTTCATCTCGGGAATTCCATTTAACCAGTGAATATTCTATTATCCACATTAAAATGAAATAAAAAATGATAGTTTTATTCCACAGTTACGCATTTTGCCAGGTTTTTGGGTTTATCCGGGTCAATACCCCTCTGCACACTTATATGGTAGGATAATAACTGTAAAGGCACCACGTAAATCAGGGGTGATATTAATTCACTGATCTGGGCAGGGAATTTTATCATATCACTGGCTTCATATTCCAGGACATGATCATCAATTGATCCGAGACCTATAACCCTTGCTCCTCTGGCTTTAACTTCTTCCACATTACTGAGGGTTCTGTCGTGACTTTTACCCGGAGGTACCACCGCTACCACTGGCACATCATCATCTATAAGTGCTAATGGTCCATGTTTAAGTTCTCCAGCTGCGTATCCCTCACCATGAATGTAGGTTATTTCTTTGAGTTTCAATGCCCCCTCCATGGCTGTGGGGTAGGAAAATCCACGGCCAATGAAAAAGAAATCCTGGGCTTCCTTGTATTTAGCGGCCATTTCTTTAATTTCATCTTCAAAGGAGAGTACTGTTTTCATGTAATCTGGAATCAGTTGCAGTTCATCTAAAAGCTCCTTGTTTTTACCCATGCATGCTGCCAGGAGGTATATGCAGGTTAATTGACTTATATATGTCTTGGTGGCTGCCACACCAATTTCAGGCCCTGCTCTGGTGAATATAACATAATCAGCTTCCCTTGTAGCTGTACTACCCAGTACGTTAACAATTGTTAGGGTTTTTGCCGTTTTATTAGCTATTCTAAGAGCTTTAAGAGTATCAGCTGTTTCTCCAGATTGGCTGATGAAGATAACCAGTGAATCTGGATCAATGGCTTTTTCTGAGAATTCAAACTCCGATGCTAGCATGACATCTGTAGGCAACCCTAAAAGACCTTCAAAAAGGTATTTACCAACAAGGGAGGCATGATAAGATGTTCCACATGCTACAAAGGTGATGCGTTTGAATTTGGGGAATTTTTTGACGATCTCCTCAATATCTGAAACTTCAAAAAGGGTGTTTTTAACTGCTTCTGGTTGTTCATGAATTTCTTTCAGCATGAAATGAGGATAACCACATTTTTGGGCCATTTCAGGAGTCCATTTAATGGTTTCGATTTTCTTTTCAATTACCTGTCCATCCCCATCCTTTACAGTGATGCCATCAGCATCAATAATGAATGTTTCATGGTCTGCCAGGTAGATAATCCGTCTGGTATGTTGCAGTATAGCTGGAGCATCAGAAGCCAGGAAGTATTCACCGTTTCCCAGGCCAAGTATGAGTGGGCTTTCCTTCCGAACTCCCATGATCTTGTTGGGTTCATCCACACTGATGACTGCAAAGGCATAGGAACCATGTAACATGCTGATAGCTTTATTCATGGCATCTTCCATACCAAGCCCTTCTTTATGGTATTTTTCAATGAGATGAGGAATAACCTCGGTATCAGTTTGGGATACGAAATTGTGCCCTTCACGCATCAACTGGTCTTTAAGTTCCTTGTAGTTTTCTATGATACCATTGTGAACCACTGCAATTTTTCCATCACAATCAGTATGAGGATGAGCATTTTCCTGGGTTGGAAGGCCATGAGTGGCCCAGCGAACATGGCCTATGCCTATTTCTCCTGGAAGCTCTTCCAGGTGGAGTTCCTCTGAAACTTCATCAATTTTTCCCCGGTCTTTTCTAATCTTGATTCCAGAAGATGAATAAGTAGCAATACCCACTGAATCATAACCTCTGTATTCCAGGCGCTGAACACAATCCAGGAGCACAGGTGCTGCTTTATTACTTTTAAGTATACATCCCACAATTCCACACATATTAATTCACCAAGTAAGTGTTTTTTTAAAGTTTTAGGTAAATGGTAAATAATGCCAATCTATTATAATCCCAAGCTATAATTTAATCTTAATCTATTATTATAATCCTAAGCTATAATAATTTCTAATGTAGTTTTTATCTTAATGTAGTTTAATATCTATATAAACATTTGACAATAAAATAAGAAATGGAGTTTAACATGAATCTTGATAAGGGAAATCTCCTATACAGGGGTAAAGCCAAGGATGTGTACCAGACCAGCCAGCCACAGCAGGTTTTAGTAAAATTTAGAGATGATATTACAGCAGGGGATGGAGAAAAGAAGGAAGTTATGAGCTTAAAGGGTTATTATAACTCCCTGATATCTGCTAAACTTTTCAGATTACTGGAAGATGCAGGTATAAAAACCCAGTACATTGATTTGCCAGAGCCTGGATACATGATATCCCATAAACTGGATATGATACCACTGGAAGTAATTACAAGGAATATAGCTGCAGGAAGTCTGCTTCGAAGATTCCCATTCCAGGATGGGCAGACATTTAATCCCCCTATTATTCAGATGGATTACAAAAATGATGAATATCACGACCCCATGCTCAACGATGACATTATCCTGGCCCTTGATCTGGCCAGTAGCGAAGACTTGGAAACCATACGAAAAATAACCCTCAAGATCAATGAAGTTCTGAAAAACTTCCTGGAAAGCAGAGGACTACTGTTCCCGGACTTTAAAATCGAATTTGGTCGCGACGTGAATGGAAACATTGTCCTTGGGGATGAAATCAGCCCTGACACCTGTCGTTTCTGGGATATTGAAACCTGCGATATTTTGGACAAGGATCTCTTCCGGAAAGGGGAATCTGGAGTTATTGAGGCTTACCAGAAAGTTGCCAACATAATCCTGGATGATGAGGATAAGAAGAAATGGAATCTGGATTTTTAATTAAATGAGATTATAAGTTCAAATAATTGGAATAAAGTTAGATAGAATTTATTTAATTTATTATAGGATTTGAAGATTATTGATTGAATATTTGAAGATTATTGATTAATTTAATCACTGGTGATGTCTATGAAATACCATGCACAAGTTGAAATAAGTCTTAAAAAAGGAATGCTCAATCCAGAAGCTTCCACCATCCAGAGGGCACTGGCCCTTTTAGACTATCAGGTGGAGGATACTGCTACCATCGAAATAGTGAAATTCACTCTAGAAGCAGAAAACCCTGATGTGGCTCGTGAAGAAGTGGTCCAGATGTGCGAGCGATTGCTCTGCAACCCGGTGATTCACGACTACCAGATCCAGATTGAAGCTGCAGGTGACTAAAATGAAAGTGGGGATCATACGCTTCCCCGGCTCTAACTGTGACCGGGACGTGTTTCACGCCCTGGAGCTTGCTGGGGCCCAACCGGATTATGTTTGGTGGAACCAGAGGAACCTATCCCAATTTGAAGCAATCGTTATCCCCGGAGGATTCTCTTATGGAGATTATCTCCGCGCAGGAGCTATTGCAGCCATCACCCCGGTAATTGAGGGAATTAAAGATATTGTTAAAGAGGAAAAACCAGTTTTAGGCATATGTAATGGTGCCCAGATCCTGGCAGAGGTAGGTCTGGTACCGGGAGTATTCACCCTCAATCAGAAAGCCCAGTTCATCTGTGAATGGGTTGAATTGGAGGTTAAAACCAATAGAACACCATTCACTCATCTGTATCAGAAGGATGAAGTCATCAAGATGCCTATTGCCCATGCTGAAGGTCGTTACTACACTGAATACATTGACCAGCTTCGTGATCAGGATCAGATCGTACTGGGATTCTCTGGGGAGAACCCCAATGGTTCTATGGATGCAATCACTGGAGTATGCGACCTGGAAGGGTTGGTGTGTGCGGTTATGCCCCACCCTGAAAGAGCTTCAGAATCTATTTTAGGATCAGATGATGGTTTGAAGTTTTTCAAGGGAATTGTTGATTTCTAGGAATTTGTTAATTGCTAAAAAAAGCTAATCCTAAAAAAAATTAATTCCTAAAAAAAGCTTTTTCCCATAAATATAAGTGATAACGAAATTACTAAAAACAGATTATAAAAAAATTTCACATGGTGAATTAATGGTAGTTTATTTAGTAGGCGCAGGACCAGGGGATCCGGATCTGGTGACCCTTAAAGCCATTAAAACCCTGCAAAAAGCAGATGTTGTGGTTTACGATCGTCTGGCCAATGAGGAAATACTCAAATACGCCAGCGGCGCAGGCATGATCTACGTGGGTAAAAGAGCAGGAGCCCACTCCAAAAAACAGGAAGAAATAAACCAGATCCTCATAGAACAGGGAAAGAAATACGATTCAGTGGTTCGACTCAAGGGTGGTGACCCCTTTGTCTTTGGTAGGGGAGGGGAGGAAATACTGGCCCTTCAGGAAGAAGGAATACCCGTGGAAATCATACCCGGTGTGACCTCTGCCATTGGAGTTCCAACTACCGTAGGACTTCCTGTAACCCATCGTGGAGTGGCCACTTCATTCACAGTGGTAACCGGCCACGAAGACCCCACCAAATCGGAAAAACAGGTACAGTGGAACTATAATGCAGATACCATTGTCATTCTCATGGGTGTGGGACACCTGGAGGAAAATATCAAAGAAATTATGAAGTACAAGGACCCTCAAACTCCAGTGTGCGTCATTGAAAAAGGAACTACCCCCGATGAGAGAATTATAACCGGTACTCTGGAAAACATCACCCAAAAAGATATCAATCCCCCTGCCCTGGTGATAATAGGGCCAGTGGTGGATGTTTTTAAGGATATTCAAAATAAAAAACCATAATATTTATTATAAACCTTTATAATAGATTTGAAGCTAATAAAATCATAGAAATGATTAATGGTAGACTATTCAGTGCGAACCAGCATAAATAGATTTCAAAGTAAAGAGATCCAGCAAAAATGGATTTAAAAGTAAAGAGATCCAGCAAAAATGGATTTAAAAGTAAAGAGGTCCAACATGAATGGATTTAAAAGTAAAGAGGTCCAGTATGAATGGATTTAAAGGTAAAGTTATTGGAATAACCAGACCAGTGGAACGTTCCCAGGCGGCAGTAGACATAGTTCAGGAAAATGGTGGAATTCCTTTGGTGGTTCCCACCCTTGAACTGGAGGCTTTCGCCAGCGAATCTTTGATGGATCTCTGCAATCGGGCTGGTGAACTGGACTGGATTATATTCACCTCCCCTGCATCACTGGAATCACTGTTTAAATACTGTGAAGGTTTTAGGGAAAAACTCAATCCCCAATGTCAGGTAGCGGTTATTGGACCCCGCACAGAGCGAGTTTTGAATGATTATGGAATTCAAGCTGATGTGGTGCCTGAGGATTACACTGCTGAAGGTCTTCTGGAGGAATTCCAAAAAATAGATCTAAACCAGAAAAAAGTAGGAGTTCCCCGTACATTTAAAGCAAGAGATGTGCTCCCTGAAGGTTTAAAGAAGATGGGTGCTACTGTTTATCTGGCAGAAGCCTACAAATCCACTAAACCCCACGATACCAGTAGGGTTCAGTTGCTGGTTGATGAAATAATCCAGGGAAAAGTGGATGCAGTTACCTTTACCAGCCCCCTCACTGTCACCAATCTCTTTGAAATGGCTGGAGATAAAAGGATAGAGTTAATAGATTCTTTTAAAGAAGGGAAAGTTTTGGCGGCAGCTATTGGTCCTATTACCCAGAAACCTCTGGAAGAATTGGAAATACCATCCATCTCACCGCCCAAGTACACTGTGAAAGACATGTTAATGCAGTTAAAGGAAGAGATGAATGATTAACCCGTCAGACGAAGTGATTAACCTGTCAAACTAAAAATCAAAATATTTCAGATAAGCCGTTAAAAAGGAGCTGTAATTATGAAAGATGAAACTAAAACAATCATCTGGCCTGCTTATATTGATTCTGCAAAGAGCAAATCTGAGGGAAGAAAAATCTCGAAAAAACAGGCTGTAAACTCACCAAAACTACGTGAAATTACTCAGGCAGCTAAAAAACTGAGATTAAATCCTTCTGTTGAGAAGTACAAATCTTACCCCCCATCATGGTGGGAAGGATCAGGAAGGATAATAATTGATCGGAACATGAGCAAACAGGAAGTTCTCATTAAACTGAGCAACCTCATTAATGGTTCCAGAAAAGATAAATAGGACTATTTTTAGATAGGGAAGGAATGATTTTAGATATGGAAGGAATGATGAATGGCTGTCACTATAAAAGATATGGATAAATCCCTGGCTAAAGCTAATGAGATGGTAAAAAATGCAGAAGATGTTAAAATATACAGCCATATCGACTGCGATGGAATATCTGCAGGGGCGATATTATCCTCAACACTGGACCGCCTGGAAATTGACCATGAAATAGAATTTATAACCCTGGATAGGATTCCAGAACTAAAAAAAGAAAATGAACTGACCATATTCTCAGATCTGGGTTCAGGGCAAAATTTAGAGAAATTTCAAAGCTCCCAGTCCAAAATTCTCATACTGGACCATCACCCCCCATTAAGGAATATATCAGAGGGAAGCAACGGTTTTCTGGAGATAAACCCTAATTACTACGGTATAGATGGTTCATACCAGGTTTCAGGGGGAGGTATGTGCTACCTTCTGGCTAAAACTTTTGGTTTTCATAACTTAAGCTGGATTGGTGTTTTGAGTGCTGTTGGAGACATGCAAAATAGTTCATCCGGGAAATTAGTGGGCATAAATGAGGGTATATTAAACGATGGAGTTCGTAAAGGGCTGGTGGGATCATTCAATGATCTGGCTATCTATGGAAGGCAGACCAGACCCATTTTTGTGGCTTTATCCTATTTTGGCGATGTGAAACTTCCCATAACCAACAATCGTAATGAAGCTATGCAGTTTCTGAAAAATCTGGATATACCTATTAAAAATGGTAGAAAACAGCGCACACTCTACGATTTAAGTCAGGAGGAGAAGGGACGTATTTTCACTGAACTGGTGCGGATGATGAGCAGGGAAGTGCCACCCCGTTATGTTAAGTACATTCCCCGCCTGGTGGCAGGGGATGCCTATGAATTCCTAGAAGAAAAGGAGTACTCCCCCCTGCGTGATGCCAGTGAATTTTCAACAGCCATCAACGCCTGCAGCAGACATAAACATCCAGAAATAGCTTTAAAAGTCCTTAAAGGTGATAGAGGAATGGCCCTGGATGATATGGAAATGTTAAGTAAAGAACACCGGCAGTACCTGGCCCAAAAAATGAACTGGGTCCAGGAAGAGGACCGAATTAAGAGCATGAAGAACCTGCAGTACTTCCAGGGTAATGAGATAAAAAGTGAGGTTATTGGGACCATAGCCGGCATGATCTTAAGCTATGGTGATTGGAGAAAACCAATGATTGGTTTCACACAAATAAATGATGAAAACGATGGTTTGAAAGTTTCTCTGCGTTGTTCCCGACTTTTAGCCTTCGATGGTATCCATTTTGGCCACATAATAAGTAAGGTGGCAGCAAAGGTAGGGGGTAGTGGTGGTGGACACTCTGTGGCCTGCGGTGCCTACATCCCTGGTGGAAAACAGGAGCAATTCCTGAAACTCTTTGATGAAACATTAAATGGTGTTTTATAAACTTGAAATACATCCATTAAACCGGGTGATGTCCAGTAAATATAAACACTTGATGAACTACACATTAAATTAGTTGAATTTACATCCTTTTGGACTCTAGCCCCATAACTAAAATCTGCTAAAAAAATAAAAATCCTGCTAAAAAAAATAAAATCATATCCACTAAAACTAAAACAGTTATGAAAATTAATATTATAATAAATTCAGATGTTAAAATCCTAAAAGGGATGATCATATGAAAGTTTTCAAGAAAAAGGGTGAACTTACTAAGTTTCAGATCCTGGCAGAGATTGCCAAAGGCCAACCCCATCTACGTCAAAAGGATATTGCCGACCAGTTGGGCATCACTGTTCAAGCGGTTTCAGAGAATTTGAAGAGTTTAGTGGATGAAGGATGGGTTGAAACAGGTAGTGGCCAGGCACGTTACAAGATCACCAAACGTGGGATTGAAAAGGTGAAAACTGGTGCTAATGATCTCCGTAAATATGCAGATCAGGTCATAGATACCATGAACACCTACAAATCTGTGTGGCCAGCCATTGCTCGTGAAAACCTGAAAGAAGGGGAAGCAGTGTGGCTTAAAATGGATGAAGGGACACTGTATGCAGGTAAGGAAAAAACTTCTGCCCATGCTGAAGTACTTCATGATGCTAAAAAGGGTGAAGATGTAGCTCTGGTCAGTTTAGGTGGGACAATCGAACTTGAACCAGGATTTGTAGTTATTATCAAACTCCCTACCATTAACCAGGGTGGTAGCCGTGTCTGTGATATTGAACATGTTCAGGAGATTCTGGGAAAATATGAAAATCGTATCCAGAGGGTGGGTATCATGGGAACTGTCTCCAGATCCATGGTAGATAAACTGGAAATCAAACCAGATTTTGAATTTGCCACTCCCCAAGCAGCTGTTGCTGCTGCCAATCGCGGGTTAAACGTTTTGATATTTGCAGTGGGTAAAATGACCAGGACATTAACCAATAGAATGGATGCGGAAGGTATCAACTACATTATTGAAGATATTTTAACTTAATATTGAAGATGTTTTAACTTAATATTGAAGATGTTTTAACTTAAAGGGTATGATTTAATTTAAACATTATCAAAGCGTGCAAATCTCCAAATTTACCAAATTAATCTTTAATTCCACATAGAATCCTCAAAAAACATATCTTATACCAACAAAAACATCATATCATGAAATATTCTTCAAAAAACATATCATACATTAACAAATAATACATTAACGAATAGACATTTAATCTCTTTTTAAAAAGTCTGTTAAACATCTTTATTTGAATCCCTAATCTTTATTTAATCCCCTAAATACGATCTATTTTTCTTAAACAATCCTACAACCACAGTGGTCAACCTTAGCAACCATTGATCCTTCTACACTGGAATCAGGATTATCAGATATTGCAAATGCTGTTTTTCCAAGCATGGCCATGGATGCGCCCAGAGTCTCATCTTTCAGGACATCCACAATCTCCATCACCTCTGGATCAATTAGGCCTGTTTTTTGGGCAAATTCCAGGGACAATTCCATGAAATGTGTAACTTGAGGTTTGATGAGTAATTTTTGAAGTAATTCTCGGGCTATGCTACTCAACCTACTTGCCATAGCAGGATCAGTCAGTACAGATGCGGTTTCAATGGTTCCTAAACTTTTTGATATTATATAAAGGCCTTCCCCATCATTAGTACATTTATCCCGACCATCGAGAAGTTTATCTGCCTTCCCCTGTCCTGGGGCACCGGGTTCAATTCTAATGGGGAACCCCCCAACCACTGATCCAATAACATCACCCAGACCTGTTTTAAGGTCTACTTCTGCATTATGAGCAACCGCTGCAGCCTGGTTAAAGGTTAAAGGTAGTTTAAGGAGTTTTGAAAGCCCTATTGATGTACCCAGTGCAAATCCAGCAGATGCTCCGAAACCAGATTCTATGGGCACGTTGATCTCATGATCAATAGTAATTTTAAGGTTATTCCATTCTATTCTTTCAGAAAACTGATTTTTAAGCAAATCCATAGTTTTATAGGTTACTGAACCCTCCAGTGGAGAGTTGTGGTCATTGGTTTTTCCATTGGTTTTGATAATGAGTTCACCGTTTCCTTCACATATATCCACCGTGGTTAGAACTCCTTGGTCCAGAACCACTCCCGCTCCACGGGATCCCTTAATCAAAGGGTTAGGATGGTCAATGATCTCAAAAAAACCAGTTATGTGAGAGGGGGCAAAGACTAACGATTGCAATTTATCACCACATTTATTATATTCCCTGATAAATAAATAATAAAGGTAATTAAATTGACATTAAATGATTATTGAATTAAATGGTAAAATTGAGTTAAATGGATAAAATTAACATTGAATAATCAAGTAATATATAAAATCAGGAGACCCCTGTATGGGAAAACGAATCGACTTACACACCCACAGTATATTCAGTGATGGTGAACTCTTACCTTCAGAAATAGCACGGCGAGCCTGTGTTCTAGGACATCAGGCAGTGGCAATCACTGACCACGTGGATGCCTCCAATCTGGACTGTGTTGGCCGCGTGATTAACGCAGTTCTAGATATTAGAGATAACTGGGACATTGAAATTGTTCCTGGAGCAGAAATAACCCATGCACCCTCTGAGATAATCCCTAAACTGGCCAAAAAAGCCAAGGAACTGGGTGCAGAGGTTATTGTAGTGCACGGTGAAACACTGGTGGAACCAGTGATTGAGGGAACCAACTGGAGTGCGGTTAACTGTCCTGATGTGGATGTATTAGCACACCCAGGACTTATAACTCATGAAGAAGCACGTATTGCTAAAGTAAATGACATAGCCTTGGAGATAAGTGCCAGAAGGGGCCACAGCCTGGGTAATGGACACGTAGTTCAGGTAGCCCGGGAAGTAGGTGCCAATCTGGTGGTGGACACAGACACCCACGCACCAGGAGATCTGGTAAACTGTGAAATGGCTAAAAAAATAGCTTTAGGAGCAGGTCTGCCTGAAAATGAAATTAAAAAAGTTTTAAGAGATAATCCACTCCATATACTTGAGAAAAAAGGCATATTATAATTTTAATGTCAGATTTTCAAGGATCAAATAACAGGTTTTCTTGTATAATGTCAGATTTTCAAAGATTAAATGGCATATTTTCTTGTTAAAAAGACATATTTTCAAGGATTAATGGCGGATTTTTTTGATTTATTTTTTTAAATTGAAGATTTTTTAAAGATTTTTTAAAATGGAATATAATGGAATAAAAATGGATTAAAATGGTATAGTTTTAATTGAAAAATAAAGAATCAATATAATGAAAAGTCCCGGTAAAAGTTCATAAAACACTATACTCAACTATGAGGTCTTCCCCCAGATTATAACTCTTTTTAAACTTCAAACGGAAGGCATCCTTCATGTAATCTACTCCATCCCCATCTACCAGAGTCTTAGCCCTGGTTCCTCCTGCGATCATAGGAGCTATGCACACCCTTACTTCATTTACCAGACCTTCACTGAGCATGGAATAATTTAAAGTGGAACCACCCTCGAGCATTAATGTTTTAATCCCTTTATTTCCCAGTTCATCCATTAAACAATTGAGATCAACCTGTTTATCCCCACAGATAATCACTTCTGATTTACCATCTTCCTCTAGAGCTTTAATTTTATCCTGTGGTGCTTCACTGGAAACTGCAATGATAGTAGGAGCTTCCTGATTAAGTATCCGGTATTCTGGAGGTGTGCGGGCTTTACTATCCACCACCACCCTTATCGGGTTATCATTGAGGTTTGCAGAGATTTTGTGGACTGTGAGGCGGGGGTCATCTTCCATTACCGTGTTTATCCCCACCATTATTGCATCCATCTCTTTCCGGAGTCTGTGTACCCTTAAAAGATCTTTTTGACCCGAAATTTCTGAACTACCTGTTCTGGTGGCGATTTTTCCATCCAAGGTCATGGCTGCATTGAGTATCACTTTCGGTTTTATAATAATCCCTCCATAGTTAGTTTCTTTAAAATTGGCCCAGTAATTCGAATAATAAGCCGTAAAACTTGAATAATAGACCCAATAATTAGAATAATGAGTCCAACACCCAATAATAACTCAATAATAGGCCGAATACCCATAATAAGCCCAATACATTATATAGGCCCAATACATTATAATAGGTCCAATGACTATTAAGTCCAATAAACGGAAATAGCAAGTCCAATGACCAAATTCATTCCAATAACCCCCCCATTCTCTGTGAAAAAACATAAAAAGGGGAACTTATTGATTGCCACCACCCATTATGTATGATATGCTCTGGAAAATCTGTTGTATTTGCTGTAGAATAGAGCTGATTGTGTTGAGAATGTCCTGTATAGGGCCCAGAGTATTTTGAACGTCCTGTGCTGTGTCATTAGTTGCTTTACTTGCATTCTGAATTGCCTGATCTGCAGTGTTTTTCACATCTTTCAGACTGGACTGATCTACAGCCATAACTGGTTGGAACATTAAACAAACTGCCATTAATAATATAAAACTCGTGAGTAACTTCTTCACATTAACCACCCGCTTGCCTATGGTTTATACTCATTTGAAGGTGCATCCTAATTAAATTAGTTCCACTATAACTAAATTATATTATGAAAACGTAGATATTAAATGTATACCACGATGTATACTTTAAAAAGAAGGTTATCTTAAATTATACGTTAAAAATCTCCTAAAAACCATACAGTAAGAATGTAATAAAGGCAAGTGTAATCATGAGTGAAGATAGATACCAGAAAGGCATGGAAAATTTAAAAATAATGAACCCAGATTCTTACAAAGATTTAGAAAAAAGTTTAAATGATGTGGCTCCAGATATGGCCCGTTACATCGCTGAATTTCCATATGGAGATATTTATTCAAGACCAGGTTTGGATCTGAAGACCAGGGAACTGGTTACAGTTGCATCAATCACCACCCTTGGAAACGCCCAACCAGAACTTAAAAGCCATGTACATGGTGCTTTAAATGTAGGATGCACTCCTACTGAAATAATTGAAGTCATAATTCAAATGGCAGTTTATGCAGGTTTTCCTGCCGCAATTAACGGCCTAAATGCAGCTAAAGAGGTTTTTAAGGAGAGGAATGAAAAGTTTGAAAAATAACTAACCCCTATTTAAAATCCGAATATTTTCCGGGCATTACCATCAGTTACACTGGCAACTTCATCCATAGGGATTGATTTAACCTGGGAAATAGTTTTAACAGTTTCTTCAACAAAAGCAGGTTCGTTGCGCTGTCCTTTGAATGGTGAAAGATAGGGACTGTCTGTTTCTGTGAGGAGCTGGGATAAAGGTAGTTCAGCAGCCAGTTGTTGATGATGCTCTGAAAAACAGACAATGGTTGAAAGAGAAATGAAATATCCCTCTTCAATTATTTTATGGGCAATCTGGATATCTCCACCGTAACAGTGGAATATTACCTGGGGAATGGAGGGATGTTTTTTAACCATTTCCAGTGCTTTTTCCTCGGCGTCACGGGCATGTATCACCAGGGGTAACTGGTACTCCACTGACATTTCAAGGAAGGTTTCAAAGAGTTTTATCTGTTTATTTTTATCATCTTCACCACCTGGATCATTGAAGTCAAGGCCAGTTTCACCCAGACCTACCGCAACATCAATATTAACCTCAATTTCATCTAAAGCCTGTTTTATTACTGAAGCATCGGATTTAGATGCATTGGATGGATGGAATCCCAGTGTAGGATACAAAAAATTATCATATTCCATGGCCAGTTTCAGGGTTCGTCTGTTGCCCCCCAGTGTGGCACCGGAGTTCACAATGGCGGTTAATTTCTCCTGTGCACGTCCTAGAACTTCCTGCCTGTTTTTATTGTAAACTTTAAAATCAATGTGACAGTGACTGTCAATCATTCAAAAACACCTAAACCCCGTATCGCCTTTCCCTCTCTTGATAAGATCGTAAAGCCCTTAAAAAGTCAACTTTCCTGAGTTCGGGCCATAAACTATCGCAGAAATAGAGTTCAGAGTACGATGATTGCCATAAGAGGAATCCACTGAGCCTTTCCTCACCACTGGTCCTGATTATTAAATTAGGATCTTCCAGACCAGCAGTGTAGAGGTTACTGTTTACCAGTTCCTCATCAATATCCTCGGTGGTTATCTTTCCTTCCTGAACTTCTTTAACTATCTTTTTTATAGCATCAACGATCTCCATACGTCCATCGTAACCAATGGCAATGTTCACTTGTCTTTTATTGTAATGGGCAGTTGATTTTTCAGCGATACGGATCGCTTCCCTGACATCTTCTGGTAAAAGTTCCAGTTTACCCACTGCCTTTACACGGACCTGGTTATCGTGAATCTTTTTGTTACGGGCTATTCCCTCAAAGTTTTCCTTGAAAAGTTGCATTAACCCCTCCACTTCCTTGGGTGGTCTTTTGAAGTTTTCAGTGGAAAAAGCGTAGGCAGTTACGATTTCAATACCCAGATCAACACACCAGTCAAGAACCCGTTCTAAAGTGTCAATCCCTTTCTTGTGACCGTCAATAGCATCAAGATTTCCCTGGATTTTGGAAAAACGACGATTTCCATCCATAATAATAGCTACATGTTTGGGCATGTTCTCTGGTCGGAGATTACGGGAGATGTACCATTCATAAATCCTGTAAAGTGGTGTTAATGCTGACATTTTAGATTCCTTTAATAATTTTTGATAAATATATGATTCTGGGGATAGGTAAAATTTTATGCTGTAGAAATATTTCATGATTGAAATGCTAACTTGATTCTATGTAATAGATGGATATTCTGATTTAAATTGTGATAAATTATTTGATTTGTTATAATAAATCTATTATTCCTATTTTCTTCTAACCAGTTTTTCTGCCAGTTTTAAAGCACACAAGTATCCTTCTTCACTCTGGGATCGGGAAGTGTCAATGAATATTTCATCAATACCAAGAGCTACTGCCCCATGGCTTTTAACAAAACCCAATAAAACAAGGCTGCGAAAAATCAGATTCCCACAGATACCATCTGGTGCCAGTATCATGTTGGCCCCATCAGCAACTGCATCTTCTATTAATGCAAAGTAATGTTTAACCTCATATTTATCCCTTGTGATCCGGGTTAACTCTTCGGCTTCCATGATACTTTTATCAATCTGTGGACTTCTACCCATATCCTGGGGTCTTCCGCCGGAGATAACTGCAATTTTAGGATTTAAACCTAGCCGATACAGAAAATGAGCCCCGTATTCAATCAGTTTCTTTTTCTGTTCCAGGGTGTCTCCTTCATCTATGCCCACCGGAGCCAGGAGCACTTGGTGGCCTTTAAGCTCCAGTAGGGATGCACGGTAGACTTCAGGATACTTTTCTCTGAGCATTTTAAGTAGATGAGATGCACTTAGGGACCCCCTAATTGCAGCATCAACTTTTCCAGTTAATAATAAGTTCAGCAATTCCTCTTCAGATTCTGTTAAAACAACTTCAAAGTCAACTTTACCTGCTGCCTGGATTATAGCCTGATTTTCACCCACACCAGCTGCGATTTTCATTGTTAATATTTTCGTGTGTACCTATTTATACTATTAATCTATTTTTCAAGTTTAGGGGAATCACCTAATGATTTTAGAAATTAATATAAGTCATAAAAATGATAGCAATTATTTAGTAAAATTGTTGGTGAATGATAATATTAAGTAACACCAAAAAAAATGAAGGTGCTTTAATGGTTTTAAAACCTGAAAAAAACCGTGACTCCATCCAGTTCTCAGATAATTCCACAGGATATTTAGTTTGTTCTGAATGTAACGGTTATTACAAGTTACAAAATAATGAGACTCCAGAAGACTTTGAGAAATGTGAATGTGGAAGTTTACTAACATATTACGAATCAATTCCATCCCTGGAAAGTAGTTTGAAGTTCAGTTCAACCAATCTTGGCCAGGATCCAGTTAATTCTTTTAAACCTTCTGATGAAATAGATTCCAAACAGGTTAACCCATTAAAACAGGACAAACCCAACACCCTTAAAACAGGCCAGGTATCCGAAAACGAATTTATAATGAATCGTTTTTCAAAACAAAATCCAGTCTCTGATGAAGTTTTAAACACTCTTCAACGGGATAAAGGAAGTTTATGGAACAATGTAGCTGAATTTAATTCCAAAAAGAGTGTGGAACATCGAAAAGTGGTCATGGATGATGTTATTGAAGTTAATCGTTTGATGATGATGGTTGATGAGAAAAGAGCTCTTGAAGAAAGTAAAAACTCGTCTAAAATGAAATCAGTTTCGACTAGAATGGGCCCCATTGGCTTTTTAAGCGCAGCCATAGTGTTATTAATAACAGTTCTGGCCTTAACCCTGGCAGGGGAATTAGTTTAACAATTTTTTTAATTAAAAAGGAATATTGTTAAACAGAAAATTTATAATTCAGATAAAAAAAATAATTTAAAGGACTTATTTTTGATTTTTAAGAGGTTGTTTCATAAATTGTAATATTTAATAATCTTTTAAACCTTTTTTATGCATATGCTGAAAGAGCATATTTTCATGCTGAAGGAATTATCTGCACATTTTCCCTACTCAATCACCAGGAAACTATTTAATGCAACTATTTAATGTTCTACAGTTAAGACCACATTTCCCTGTTTATGTCCTCTTTCAACATATTTGTGGGCTTCGGAAGTTTTTTCCAAGGGGTAATAGCTATCAATTATCACTTTTATCTTTCCAGCTTCAATAAGTTCTTTGAGGAAAATTAAATCTTCAGGTTTTCCGGGTGGTGTTTTGGTTATTACTTTCTTGTTGCTTCTCAGGGAAGTCCATAGTCCTCGAACCATCTGCGACAGCCCAGGGTTAGCTAGAAGATAGCGTCCATTTTCATTTAGGGATTTTAAACTACTGAAATAAGGACTCTTTCCAGCCACGTCAAAAATTACATCATATGTTTCATCACTTTTTGTGAAATCTTTTTGAGTATAATCAATGATAATGATCTGCACCAATGGCGCGCACCATGGCCAGATTTTGGGTGCTGCACACACCAGTAACTTCTGCCCCCAAATATTTGGCAAACTGCACTGCTACCGTGCCAATACTACCAGATGCACCATTGATCAGAACTTTTTCTCCACTTTGAATATTTGCTTTTATCAAAAAATGCAATGCTTCAATTCCCCCAAAAGGAACTGCTGCGGCTTCTTCATAAGTCATATTGGTCGGTTTTTTGGCCAGCACCCCTTTTTCAGAGAAACGCATATATTCTGCATAGGCACCTAAATCAAAACCGGTACGTGCAAAAATTTGATCACCTTCCCTAAATCGTTTCACATCTTTGCCAGTCTCTTCTATTTCCCCAGATAACTCTTGCCCTAATATTTTTTTCCTTGGTCCTCTAATACCAAACCCTACTCTCGCCAAAAGCCATAACCAAACTGGCATTTCAAACCTTCGAAGTTCACAGTCCCCTGCTGTCACTGTGGTCGCATATATTCTTACCAGTACTTCATTGTCCTTTGGGATAGGTTTTTCTACATCCACCATTTGAAGAACATCTGGAGGACCATATTTCTTGCAAATAATTGCTTTAATAAGTTATTCCCCACATTAAATTTGTAAAATGTCTACGATGATATGATGATTAATTCCATTTTTGTGTTATTTTTAATATCATGTTCTTTTCAGTTTATTAGCAAATTCTTCCGCATTTTTAAGGTCTTTTGCATTAGGCCTGCCCTTATTCATCCCGCCAAATAGTTTAAGAAAGCTGTTGGTGTTAAATCCTTTACACTGAAATTCATCAACAATTATATAGCCTTTTGATTCTAGTTTTTCCCTGAGTTTAGAGTGATCTTTGATTTTTTTAGATTCCCCACTGATTCCAGCAGTAGAAAAAATAAATGCTTTTTTATCATTCACTTCTGATATTTCATCGGCAAGTTCAAGTAGAGATCCATCATGTTTGGCACTATAAATTCCCGATCCAAAACCTATTAAATCATATTCTAGAATTTCTTCCGGATTTATTTCATCTGGCCATTTTATCTCTGCATCAAGAATTTTAGAGAAGATTCCAGCTATTTTCTCTGTATTATAATGATGATATGAATACAGAACAATTAATGATTTATTTTTCTCTTCCATTATTTTCCCTCATTTTAGAATTAATCTTTTGCTTTAACAAGGTTTTGAGCAAATTCTTCGGCATGTTTGAGATCCTGAGCATCAGGGTGACCCCTACTTATTCCCAATCCTATTTTCCCTAAAAATCCTCTACACTGAAATTCATTAACAATTATGTACCCCTTCGATTGTAGTTTTTCCCTAAGAGCGGAGTGAGATTTGATGGTTTTAGATTTTTCAACTCCTGCACTGGTTGAGAAAATAAATGCTTTCTTATCTGTGGTTTCAGGTAATTTATCTGCTAGTTCGAGTAGTGTTTTATGATGTATTCCACCGTAAATCCCAGATCCAAAACCTATAAGATCATATTCTTTAATCTCTTCAGGATTGACATCCTCCGGCCACTTTATTTCTGCACCTAAAACAGGTGCAATCATTTCAGCAACCTTTTCAGTGTTATGGTGGTGATAGGAATACAATACCATTAGAGATCTCATAAGTAACACATCCCTTGTTTTTTCCCTTTATTTTCCATTATTTCACCGCACTTTTGAATAATCCCTCAAAATATAATTAACCCAATTCGTTAGCTTTTCCTTAACTTTCAAAGCAAACTCTTTCGCTTTCTGAAGCTTTAACCATATTCTCTATTGCAAAAGTTTATCAACAAATTCTGCGCATTTCTTGGTTTTTTCATCTTTCATAGCCACATTCATAACCGCATTTATCTGTAGAGTGCTGTTTTCAACCTCTTCTAGAAAAAGAACTTTGGGAGAACCATACTTAGTGTATAATACTGCTTTCATCCCATTAACCCCCGATTATTTGTTATTCTTTGAAAATGCATGTTATGATCTTTATTCTTAAAAAATAATAAAAAAAATTAAATTAATCTAGATTTATTCTAGATTTAATTTAATTGAGCCAATCTTAGGTGCCAGGTAGTTGTATAAAATGGCAATTAATGCGGTTTCTATGAAGTATATTATGAAGTTAGATATGAATTCTCCATAGTTCCCTGACAGGATCCCAATAAACCCTAACAACAGGTAAACAAGGGCTACTGCCAGAGCTGTGGGTAGTACTGGTATGTGTTTAAGTTCGTGTAAGTTTCCAGTGATTTGGCCAAATTCTAACTGGATTTTAGCTACTCTGGTGACTATGTAATTGTATAATATTGCAAATAAAGCGTTCCAAATGAATCCAAATACAAATGCTATTATTGGAAGCCCAATTATTAAAACCAGGGACATTAATATTCCTGCTGTTCCAATTTCTGGACCTGTGGGCATGGTTGCTCCAGAAACGTTAGTTATATTGGCAGTTATATTGGCTGCTGCTGGCATGGTACTGATTGCACCTATTAACGAGAATAATGGTGAGATCACTGCTGCTAAGACTAATCCTACAATAAATGCCCAGATTGCTCCAATGGCGGAGAGTATCAGGGAAAATGAAATCACTGGAATATTTTCCACTTCATTACCCTCTAATTCTAACTTCACACCACCCAATTTTGGTACCAATGCATTGTAGATCATCACTGAGACAAAACTTATCACTATAGTACTGAAAAAGGCACCTATTGGAAGGAGAACAATTAAAGGTATTCCTAGCCCAGTGACCAGATTAAAGTGCCCTAATTGATGAATTACTCCAGTAGCCTGCAAAATTGCAAGTACTATTAACATTAATATAGCACCAATCAATCCCAAAATTCCGTATATTGAAGCTGACATCTTGGTAAAAGGTGTCAGTTTAACAGATTTAATTTCTTTCACATCTACCATATTATAACCTCCATTTTTAATTTTTAACTCAAAGGACGGTTTTTAATTAATGCATGATATACTGAATCCTTTGAATTTTTTTAATCCTTAACCGTTACTTAAATCTTGTTTAAACACTTAAAAGTAATTTTTCCAAAATTTACTCAGTTTTTCCTCTTTTTTCCCTCCAAATTCATTCCTAGTTATAATGATCCGGAAAAAATACTAAAAAAGGAATATCTAAAAAAGGAAATCTGGTCTCGGAAACCTTCAGTTAAGAAGTTAAGTGAAATAAAGGTCTGCTTGTGGAAATGTTAGATTTAAAAAAATAAATATTAGTCCCTTGTTATCATTAAAAGTAATGCTAAAGCCGTGAACTCAAGTCCTAAAAATATTAATGGCAGTAAAGCATTAATAAGGGTTTCTGGAAGGTTGAATACGAAATAAAATGAGAATAGTATGTTTTGAAGTAGGAAAAGGAGGGAGAATGAAACCAGTGTTGTGGTGAATTTGGATTTCACTTTACGGTATCTTTCCATGTATACGTAGAGCATTCCAATTAAAAGGATGATATTTGCAATACTGGTTATTAAAGCCGATACTTTAACCAGTGCATACAAAGTAGGTATTATATTTGACAGTCCAAATAGATTAATTTCCATTAACATTTTTTATGCCTTCGTTACGTGATAATTATCTGTTCATCATTTTATTTATTCATCATTTTTCATAAATTCTTCCCAAATATCCAGAAAAGTACCATAATCTTCTTCCATTTCATCTGAGAGGAAATATAAAGCACCGTATTTTTCTCCAGTAGATCTAACTATTTGATTCTCCTGTAAAACATCCATGTGATGCCTGATTGTTTTATAATCCAGTGAAAGCTTCTCAGCAAGCTTATTAGCATTGTATGGTCTTTGTTTTAGTTCAAGTATCATCCTGGCACGGTTTTCTCCACCTTTGCTACCGGCAATTAACCACCACAAAAATACTTTCTTCATAAGAGGGTTGCTCCCAACGATAACTTTTCTCTAGAATTTTGGTATATTTTTAAGCCAATTTCTTACTACTAATATAAATACAGCATTTATAAGTTAAACTTTTTCATTTAAAGAGGTAATTGTTATTGACATTATTTATAGTAACTGCTCCTGAAATTTAGTGCTATTATTCTATTCTTGCCTTCGTCATATCATGTATTCGACTACAATCCTGCAACAACTCTGTCATTTCCCTCATGCATAGATCATTGAATGAATTTATGCATTAATGGATGTAATTTGTGTGATTAAATCATTTGACACATCTTTTTCGTCTCATAAACATCAGGAGGATAAGAAATAATTATCTTCCCCATGAAAAAATGGACAACCAACCATGAAAAAAATGTCAACACCAAATAATTTACAGCCAAAAATATCTTTGTTTTTATATGATGTGATGATCATAATATTAAACATAAATATGAAAGGATATGTGTTACTGAGTGACATTGTTCCTCAAAAAGACCACCCAACGATCTAAATTTCAAGAAAAACTTATGAATACAATTGATATAAGCCTATGAGCAAGGGACGACCTGAGAATGTTCCAAAGAATCTGAAATCTCCAGCAAACTGTTATCATCATTTAAATCTTTAAAAAGCATATTAAGGGGATGTATCCTGAGTATGCCAACTTAACATATGTCTAAATTAAAAGGATGTGATGGTTTGGAAAGAAAAGGATTGATTAGCAGATTTAAAAGACTTTCAGCTCCCACTGGAAAACCTTTATGGGGCCATGCATTTAGAGCAGTAGGCTTAGCTATTTTAAGTGTTATTATAGCTTATTTTATTGGATTAAGGCAGGGCATAGAAATTATTTTTATGGTAGTTTTATTTGCATCTGTTCTAATGGATCAAGCAATTCCATTCCGGAAGTCTGTTACTTTTTCAGTTATTGGATTTATTTTAATGTCTTTGGCATTTGTAAGTGCTTCAGTAGCACATATGTTTGGATTACCATTTTTCATAGTTTTGACTATAATATGGTCTTTTTTCCCATTTACACTCTATATATTTGGAAAGGCTGAGGGATTATTTGGGTATCTGATTTTTATTTCATATTATACAGCAACGGTCCTTATAAAAAGTAGTACAAATGTTTTTGATTTGATTACTTATGTTTTATTTGCTTATCTTATAGCTTCCATACTTCTGGTATGGAAATTTATTCAAAGAGATAATTATAAAAGGAAAATGGTTGCATCAGGGTTTGATCCTAACACATCTATAAAAAAAATAGGTTCAGTAAGACGCATTCTAGCAGGAGTTCCTATTAATGAATCATATCATCACCTATTTGATTATGGATTGTATTTGACCGGACTCAGAAATTATGGGAGAACAGTTCAGTCCAGACTTACAGGTAAAGTAGCAGTTTTATTTGAGAATTTTCTTAATGAATCTAATTCTGTTAGTAGCGCTATAGCAGATCATATAGTAAATAAAAAAGGAGAAGTTAATCTTAAAAATGTTAAATCAAATTTAAATGAATTAAATTTGTATATGGATGAAAAAGGTGTTGAATCTGTAAAATTTTTAGCAGATAATTTTATAAAGTTTTTTGAAGATTCAAACCGGATACTTTCCAGTCCTATAAATAAAAATGAAGAGGAAACTGTTAAAATGACCCCTCTAAATAAGATGTCATTTAAACAGGTAATAACCTCTAGATTTAATCTGGATTCATTATACATACGTCATGCATTAAGATTTACAATTGCAATGGTGATAACCCTATCTTTTGTGTTCATCGACCATTCAAGAGATCCAGCTTGGATTGCTATGGGTGTTCTTATAGTACTCAAACCTGATGTTACCAGCACGTGGGACAACATGATTACGCGGGTTTCATTCAATCTCTTCGCAGTCATATTAGCTATAATTTTAGCATTTATTTTCCCACATTATATGCTACTGATATTTGCATTAGTTGCACTTTTTTTCTTCAGAGCATTTTTACCCAATTATATTGGTCTTTCGATCCTGGCAGTAAGTGTTTTTACAGTTTTTGTTTGGCCACAGGGTGAAGTGATTAATAATGCTGCTGCTAGGATAATAGACATCCTTATTGGTTCAATTGTGTCAATTATACTCGTTTACGGTGTACTGCCCAAAAGATTGATGATAAATTTACCTGACCAGGTTTCTAATGTTTTGAAAGTAAATCAAGATTATTCCGAGCTTGTATTATCTGGAAATTATGATATTAAAACTGCAACTTCAAAACTTGAAACAGCATTATTAGAATACAATAACCTTGAATCATCATTAAAAAAGGTTCAAGATACATTTAAAGATGTTTCCAAGGATCTTGAAATTTATGAAGAAATATCCGGTGCATGTTACAATCTTACAGAGGATATTTCAGCAATTGTGGGTTATGAACATGATTCTAAACTGGATTTCTCTCCACTTATAGATTTAAGTTCTAAAATTCTGGACGTATTAGTAGTTGCAATTGAGAAAGACGAGATACCAGAAGAACTACCAGATATGCATATTTACAGTAAACTTTCTGATACTCTTCAAGAACAAAAAGAAATTAAACAATATTTTGAATGGATAGTCTCAGATATTTATCTCATACATTACTGTATCAAAAAAGCAGTAGAAACAGGAGCACTAACTAGATACAAAAATATAAATTAAACAAGGGTCTGATTTGAGTGTGAAATTTTATAGGTAATCTGAGTTTAATTAGACACACAAATAATTATTAGGATATATTTAACAAAAGTACAATCGAATATTCCCATATTAAGTGGTTCCCATATTAAGTGGGTCTTAAAAATTGAAATATCTACACTCATGAGATATGATATTTATTGGTCGATGAAAAAAATGAATATCCCTTTGAATCCAGACTCAAAAGAACATACATTGATTTTTTAAAAACAAAGTAATGATTTTGTTACTTTTCGGCAGCTTTGATTCCTTTTTCCATTGCTTCCAGGGTTATCTGAATGTCCTCAGATGAATGGGCCTGTGATATGAAACAGCACTCAAACTGGGATGGGGGGATGAAAACTCCGTTGGTAAGTAAGGTCTGGAAGTAGGTGTTGAATTTCTCGGTATCAGCAGTTTTAGCCTGTGCATAGTCCCATACCTCACTTTGAGTGAAGTAGATCTGGAACATTGATGATAGACCTGCCACCGGATAGTCTAACAATGCATCTTCCAGGATGTTTTCCAGTCCCCGGCGCATCTTCAGTCCACTGGTTTCGGATTCCTGGTAGAATTTTTCATCCAGGTGTTTCATGGTTTCCAGACCAGCAGTGATAGATACAGGGTTTCCGTTAAATGTTCCTGCCTGATATACATCTCCTTGAGGTGCTATGCGTTCCATGAATTCCTTTTTACCTGCAAATGCACCCATTGGGAATCCTCCTCCTAAGATTTTCCCCATGGTCACCAGATCAGGGGTCACACCGAAGTATTCCTGGGCCCCTCCTTTGGCTATCCTAAAACCGGTGATGACCTCATCAAATATGAGCATGATACCGTTTTCAGCAGTTATTTCCCGTAAAAATTCCAGAAATTCTCTCTTAGGAGGTATGCAACCCACGTTACCCATAACTGGTTCCATGATAATAGCTGCCAGATCATCCTTCTCCTTCTTCACCAGATGGGTAATGGCTTCTGCATCATTGAATGGTACCAGTAATGTGTTTTTGGTTGTTTCTTCTGGTACTCCCGGGGAGTCAGGTAAACCAGCAGCTCCGGATCCTGATTTTACCAGGACGTAGTCGTGGGCACCGTGGTAAGCTCCTTCAAATTTCAATATCTTATTTTTACCTGTAACTGCTCTGGCCAGGCGAATGGCACTCATGGTGGCTTCAGTACCGGAGTTTACAAAACGGACCATATCTGCACAGGGCACCCGTTTTACAACTTCCTTAGCCAGTTTGATCTCGTTCTCAGTGGGAACACCATAGGCAGAGCCCTTTAATAATTGTTTGGAAACTGTTTCCATCACTGGGGGGTAGGCATGGCCCAGAACCAGTGGCCCATAGGCCAGACAGTAGTCCAGGTAACTGTTACCATCCACATCAAATAATCGTGGGCCCTCTGCCTTAAGGGCAAAAAAGGGGTATGGTTTAATGGCCCGTACTGGGGAGTCAACCCCGCCGGGAAGATAATTTTTAGCATCCTTGAATAAGTCTTCAGATTTCATGTCAGCTCCTCCTGAATGGTTATAAATCTCCTAAATGATTATAATTCTCCTGAAAGGTTACAAATTTCCTAAATGATTATAATTCTTCATAATGGTTATAAATCTCCTAAAGATTATAATTCTCCCGAAATGTTATAAATCTCCTGAATGTTTCTAAATGTCTGTTTACCCGCATTATTTTATAATATTGATTAAAGAATTCAAAGCAGCCACTGCAACTGGAGTACCCCCTTTAGGGCCTACTGTAACCAGATTAGGGATTGAAGTTTCATGAAGTGCTTTTTTAGACTCTGCTGCACCCACAAATCCAACCGGTACCCCCACCACTGCTTTGACATTCATTGATCCGGTTTCAACCAGTTCCATTACTTTCCACAGCGCGGTGGGTGCGTTTCCAATAACCACCACCCCCTCAAAACCATCACAAGCTGCTACTTCCATGGCAGCAGCTGCACGGGTGATTTCCTGTTCCTTTGCAAGTTTTATAGCTCTTTCATCATTAATATAGCAGTTAATGTTCCCCGAATACTTGTTTATTCCTGCTTTTACCATGCTGATATCGGTCAGGATGTCCTTTCCCTTGGAGATTGCTTCAAGACCTTTTTCAACAAAATCACCACTCATCTCAGTTATATCCGCATACTCCGGATCTGCGGTGGAGTGCACGATCCGTTCCACTATGGATCTCTCCTCCGGTGTCAAATTCCTGGTTTTTTCGCCAATAAGAGACCTTACAATCTCCCTACTTTTAGCAGCAATCTCATAACCCTGTTTTGTAGATGCACCCATAAATGTTGGTTTCATTTTATCTTTCCGTACTTCTTATTCCTTATTTTTTCCAGTTTAATTGATACAAAAGGGTAAACCGAAAAGATCCTATTAATCCGTTACATTATGTTTTCAGGTTCTATTATTTTAATAGATCTACGTTTGTCTATTGATAGATTTTTACTGGGATAGATGTTTACTGGGCAAATTATTTTTAATTAACCGCAAAAATTTGTGTCATTAACTTGTGGTAAAACCTTCCCTATGCAAAATTAGCCCCCTTAATATCCCTAAATTATCTTCCAGATTTAAAATTTATATAAATTATCATACAAAAATAATAAACAAATATTTCTTGTGAGGAGAGGAATACATGAAAAAACAGGCAAACGAAGTTAAGGGACAGGTACTTCAAACCATTGCAACATTAATCACCACTGCGTTTGGATTGATTGCTGCACTGGCATGGAATGAAGCAATAAAAGCAATTATATTGCAGTTTCTTCCAAAAGGAAGCGATTTGTGGGGGTTATTAATATATGCAGTTGTGATCACCATCATAGCTGTTGTGGCAACCATAATAATTGGTAGAGCCATATCCCAACCAGAAGAGGTTCAACTGGTTAAAATCGTTGATGAATAACATTAAAACAAATGGAAAACTGCCTATAAAACAATGGGAGATGGGGAACTAATCATTATATCCTATTTTCCAATTTTTTATTTTCCAGATCAGTCTATTTTATTTCCAGATTCAATGATTTTTTTAGATTCAGAATTTCCAAAAAAAATAGAGTTAAAAAAAATAGAATTAAAATAATTCCAAGTAAAGTATTCCAAGCTAAAATAATTTTTTTTTTAGTTATTCCACTTTAATTACAGTGGTTTTGGCAAGTAGGTCCAGATATCTTTGCCGTGTTCCTTCTTTACTCACAACCACTCCAATTAAAAGATCAATTACCAGTGGGATCCACAGGAATTTTGAGATGTTTCGCAGGAATGCCTTTTTGTAGTTCATATTTCCATCAGCAGCCTGGACTTTAAGTTTCAGTAGGCCCTTACCCAGGGTTGAGGACCATTTGCCCTCCATTACTGTGAAGTATAGAACTATCAGCACACCCAAAAGTACAAGCCAATAATTTAAAACTGAATATAAATTATTCCATGCCAGTACTGGATAGACTATGGCAGTTAAAACCCACATTAAAAGAGTGATGAAAATTGCATCAACAATTAACGCCACCAGCCTCCTACCCCAAAATTCCTGCATCATAATCACCTGTTATTTTCCATGGATGTGAATGAGTATTTAGTTATTGATATAAGAGTATTAAGTTACTGTTATAATAACCTTACTCCGTCAGAACATCTCCTTAGTGGAATTGCTGGTAATGTCAACATATGGTTAGCATACTCTGGGAACTGGATCTGCTATGGGTGCTTCCAGTATCCTTTTACCACCCAATGATGTTTCCAGGATCACGTGTTTATCAGTGGTTACCTCACCAATTATCTGAGCTTCTCCACCGTACTTATTTTTAAGAATAGCTTCCAGTATCTCATCGGCTTTTTCAGGGGCTACTCCCATGACAATTTTACCTTCGTTGGCAACTTCATACGGGTCAATTCCCAGCATCTCTGATGCTGCGTGAACTTCCCTTTTAACTGGTATCTTCTCATCATCCAGGAACATTCCCACACCAGACTTGGAGGCCAGTTCATTAAGGGCGTTGGCTATTCCACCACGGGTTGGGTCTTTCATGGCATGCACTCCACCAATAGCCAGTGCTGCTTCTACCATACCCCATACTGGGGCCACATCGGATTTCAGGTCCGTTTCAAAGCCAAAACCTTCACGGTAGCTCATTAAGGAGATTCCATGATCTCCCACACTTCCAGTGAGGATGATTTTATCTCCTACTTCAAGTCCAGAATCACGGGTTATAGCACCTTTAGGAGCAATACCAATTCCGGTGGTGGAAATAATCATTTTATCTAACTTATCATTCTCCATTACCTTGGTATCCCCGGTTACAATGGCCACACCGGTTTCCTGACATACTTCATCCATGGATTTGATTATGCGTTCCAGTTCATCCACATCAAAACCTTCACTGATAACCATGGCATTGGCTATGGCCAGGGGGCGGGCACCCATTACTGAGACATCGTTTACTGTGCCGGCCATTGAAATTCTACCAATATCTCCCCCAGGGAAGAATAATGGGTCAATGGTATGGCTGTCTGTGCTGATTACAATTTCATTTTCACCCAGAGGGATGGTTGCACCATCATCCAGGTCTGCCAGGCCCACTCCACCATTTACTGTCTTGTTCTTAATGTTACCCAGTATTATATCCGAGATGAGGCCCTGCATTATCTCTCCGCCAGCCCCGTGTGACATTCCGATTTTCATTGATTCACCAGTTTTATTTGGTTCTATTCTAATTATTTGGATATTAAACCCTTTTTTGAAGGTTTACACTATAATAATAGCATCTAATTATTCTGTTAGTGACTTGGATGTTTCAATATTTAAATATACCTCTAAATAAAAGGAGGATAAAAACTTATAGAATCAGCAAAAAACGTTCCAAGTAGGCTAATTAAGAATAAATGGCTTTTTTAAAATTAAAATGACTCAAATATGTTTTTAGGTTATATCCCTAGCGATGTTCCAATTTTTAAATGCACCCTTTCTTTATACTCCAATTTTTAGTTACATCCTCTCTTTATATTCCAATTCTTTAAATTTGATGTTGAACTTGGTCCCCCTATCCCTGGACAATTCAATGGTGCCTTCCAGTTGATTCACCAGACTGTTTACCAGTTGCAATCCCAGTGTATCAGTCTCATCAAAGTTGATGTTTTCAGGCATTCCCACACCATTATCACTGATTATCAAATCATAAAACCCATCACTGCATGAATGGAGTTCTATTTTAAACTCACCCTTCTCCTGATGGGGAAAAGCATATTTCAGGGTGTTAGTCACCAGTTCACTTACAATAAGACCACATGGGATGGCTGTTTCCAAACCCATCATCACTTCCTCCAGTAAAATGATGGTTTTAACCCGGTTTGAATCCACACCGTAGGAATAGAAAAGATCAGAAACCAGGCTACGTATGTAGTCTGCGAAGTTAATTTCCGAGAAATTACGTGATTTATAGAGTTTTTCATGGATCATTGCCATGGATTTAACCCTGTTCTGGCTTTCCTTCAGGACATTTACTGCCTCTTCATCGTTAACGTACTGTTTTTGGAGGTTGAGTAAACTGGAAATGATC
This sequence comes from uncultured Methanobacterium sp., assembly GCF_963665055.1. NCBI lineage: Archaea > Methanobacteriati > Methanobacteriota > Methanobacteria > Methanobacteriales > Methanobacteriaceae > Methanobacterium > uncultured Methanobacterium sp. Next base: position 237,756 of record NZ_OY762015.1, on the reverse strand, counting down.
TGCATGTTATTTTTAACCCGGTGATGTATCTCCCTTATCAGGACTTCTTTTTCATTAAGGGAAGATTTCAGTGCGTTTTCAAACTCTTTTCGTTCGGTAATGTCCCGGGCCACCATTACAGTGTAGAAAACATCAGTGAACTTCACCAGACTTATGCTCATTTCTACATTGATCTGAGAGTTATCGCTTCTTTTTAAAACTGTTTCAATGGTTTTACGGTTTTTGAGATGTTTCCCATCGAACAAACTGAAAATAATTGTTCTCATTTCATCCAGTTTATCCGGATCAATTATATCTTCCACTTTCATTTCAAGCATTTTTTCAAGAGAATATCCCAGTTGCTGGCTGGCAGACTTATTCACATCTGCAAAATGGCCAGATGGAACTTCTGAAAGGAAAATTGCTTCATTGGTTTCATCCAACAATGCCCTGAATCTTTCCAGTTCAGAAAGTCTCTGTTGCAGTTGAGGATAGTAACTTTTCCGGATGGATTGCTCCCCTAATCCTATTATCTTCTCACGGACAGAATCCCAATTATCATCTAGATCAGAGTGCATTTTTAAATATCTCCTCTACATCTTTCTGGGTTGGTCTTCGGGGATTAGTTATAATACACGCATCGTTCATTGCTTTACCCGCAAGTTCAGGAATATCACTGGTAGTAACCCCAACATCTTTAAGGGAGTAATTTACCTCAGCTTCAAGCTTTAAATCCCTTATTCCATTTATTAAAGTTGTTTTAATTTCTTTATCACTCATTCTGTCAATTTCCAGACCCAATGCTCTGGCAATTTCTTTGTATTTTTCACTCTCTGCTTCAAAGTTAAATTTAACAACCTGATCCAGGAGTAATGCATTGCATTCTCCATGAGGTAAATCCAGGAAACCCCCTAGACTATGAGCCATTGCATGCACCAATCCCAAACTGGAATTGGAAAAAGCTAATCCCGCATTTAAAGAGCTTAACATCATCTTAGCTCTCAGTTCAATATTACTCAGATCATTGCTGACTGGAATCAGGGAAGAAGCAACCAGTCTTATTGCTTCCAGTGCATGCAGATCAGTAATGGGGGAACTGGCATTGGAGACAAATGCCTCCACTGCATGACTTAGAACATCAAAACCAGTGACAATGGTTAAAGATTTATCCATGGTGAGTGTTGTTTCCGGATCAATTAATGCCACATCCGGTACCACTGCTTTACTGACTATGGCCATTTTCAATTTTCGTTTTGAATCAGTTATAATTGCAAATTGTGAAACATCCGCTGCACTTCCTGCGGTTGTGGGGATGCAGATCAGTGGTGGTGATGGAATTGGAACTTTATCCACACCTTCAAATTCATATATCTCCTTTTTATTCGAACTAACAATTCCTATGGCCTTGGCACAGTCCATTGCACTGCCACCACCCACTGCCACAATGAAGTTACAATTTTCATTTAAGTAAAAATTAGCTCCTTCCATAACCTGGAGTGCGGTAGGGTTTGATTTAATATCAGAATATATCACGTAATCAATTAGTTCATCTTCCAGTACATCAAAAACAGGATCAGCCAATCCTGAAGCTAGTATATGCGGATCAGTGACAATCAACACTTTTCGGGCTCCGAAATTCTTAGCATATCTTCCCACCAGTAATCGTGCACCAGAACCAAAGATAAATTCAGGAGCCACAAATTTCCGTAATTCCAATACACTGCCCATGGTATTCCCGCCCAAAATCAAAAATTCATTCACAAACTAAATTCCCAATAACTTATTGTTCAATTGTCTTGCACATTTGAACCAGAGAGGTTATAATAATATTTTTATAGATTCCCACAAATTTATAGATTCCTATAAATTGTATTCCTATAAATTATAAATTCAACTAGTCACAGATTCCATCTTATATTCTTTTAAATCATATCCGGAGGATGTTGGAGGATATGGGTGGGGAAATAAGTTGATCTAGTGGGAAATAATTTTAATCATTCATTAGTTTATTATTAGTTTATTCCGATAACTAGATATTTAATGAATATTATTTAACGGATAGTTATTAACAATGATAAATTATAGGATTATTAGGGAAAGGTTAATATATCATCTTTGGTAAAATCATTACATCTGGAGATGAAGACTTATTTGAGACTTTTTTACACTCCAATAGGAATACATTTTAATATGATATTTCCGTAACTTATTTGTAAAATAGATAGAAGTTAAGCTAATAGAGGTGAATTTAAATGGCAATTTGGCAAGGAACATCCGTGAGAAAAGCCACTGGCGCACGGGCTAAAACTAATCGTAACAAAAGAAAAATGGAATTTGGTAGGGAACCTGCAGAAACCAAAATCGGAGAAAAGAAAATTAAAACCATCAGAACTAAAGGTGGTAACGAGAAAATAAGACTCACCAACGAGGAGAAGATCAACGTGGTTGATCCTAAAACCAAGAAGGTGCAGTTAGCTGATATTACCAGTGTGGTGGAAAACCATGCCAACACTCACTTCGTAAGAAGGAATATTATTACCAAAGGTGCTGTTGTTGAAACCAGCGCAGGTAAGGTTAAAGTAACCTCCCGCCCAGGACAAGATGGTATTATCAACGGTATCCTCGTTGAAGAATAGGTTTAATCCTATTTTTGATACCTTTTTTTTAAATTAAATTATCCTAAAATTACGTATCCTAGAATTAAAGTATCTAGATCTATACTTATCTCTAGATATGCAAAATATTCATAAAACAGTACTAATATTCATAAATCATTATTTATACTCAATAGAATTGTTAATAATCCTCTAAAAAACCTTGTTAATTAAGAGGGAAACTTGAATTTTTATACTGGGTGTGACCATTGCACAAATCTATAAAAGAAAATGTGGACCAGTTTCTACTTTCAGTTAACCATGACTTACCTCCGGGAATGGAACTGGAATTCGAAGGATTCTACGAAAGGGGTTTTTTTGTCACCAAAAAAAGGTACGCCCTGATACAGGATGATAAGATTGTGGTTAAGGGTTTGGAGTTAGTTAGGCGGGATTGGGCTCCTGTTGCTAAAAAAACCCAGGAAAAAGTGATGATGGCCATTTTAAAAGACGCATCTCCTGATAAAGCTGCTAAAATCATTAAAGAAATAGTTGAAGAGATTAAAAATGGTAAAACACCCCTTGAAGATCTGGTAATTCACACTCAACTTACCAAAAACCCAGATAAATACAAACAAATGGCCCCCCATGTTCTTGCTGCTAAAAAAGCCATTGCAAGAGGCCGAAAAGTAGGACGTGGATCCATTATACGATACATAGTGGTTAAAGGAAGGGGCCCCATAAGCCAGCGCGCAGAACCATTAGAAGACGTGGATGTGGCTAACTATGATCCCAACTATTACATTGAAAATCAGGTCCTGCCAGCAGTTTCCAGGATAATTGACTCATTGGGTTATTCCCATGAAGAAATTGTTCACCAGGAAAAACAGAGTAGTTTAGATGCCTTTTTCAATTAATTAACCTTTTTTTAATTAATTAAAAATTTATCAACATTAAAATTTTATTAATATTAAATTTATCAATTTTATTTACCATTCTCGAGATCATGGATCATTGTTATATGTGTTTATGGACTTATCATGAATTAATTGAATTTAAAAAAAAATGACATGTATAAAAAAAGGGTGGGTAAATGATCAAGGCTGTTTTTTTTGATATAGATGATACACTATATGATACATCTGGTTTTGCCAAAAGAGCCCGTAAAGCTGCTTTGCAAGCCATGATAGATGCAGGTTTACCACTGTCACAACAGGAAGCCTATCTTCTTTTGAGGAAGATCATCAAAGAGAAGGGATCTAACTACGATAAACACTTCAACATTTTAACCAAAAGAGTTATGGGAGAAGAAAAGCCTTTACTCATTGCTCTGGGTATGATCACTTATCATAACGTTAAATTCGCTCTTTTGAGACTGTTCCCGGACACCATGTCCACCTTAATATACCTTAAAAAAAGTAACTATCAGTTGGGAGTTATTTCCAATGGTTTAACCATTAAACAGTGGGAGAAACTCATTCGACTGGGTCTTTATCACTTCTTCGATGAAGTGGTAACATCCCAGGAGGCAGGATCTGAAAAACCAGACCTTGAAATATTCCAGCTTGCCCTGGATCGTATGGGATGCCAGGCAGAAGAATCAATTATGGTTGGAAATAAATTCAGTGAAGATATATTAGGGGCAACCAAGGCAGGTATGTCTGCAATATTGGTCAACTCTAAACTAACTGAAGCTGAAAAAGAAATTATTGAAAAAGAAGGTTTAAAAGTCACAGTGGTCCCGGACATCAACCATGTGAAAAATATCCTCTAATTTGGGAATTAATTATTGTACTAAATTTATTGTACTAGTAATAACCGATTGTACCGAATAATAACCTGAAAAAATAATATAATGATAATAATCAAAAAATCTGGATAAGCACACAAAAAGAGGAATATGTGCATAAAACCCAATACACACATAATAATAATCTAAAAATCTAATAATAATAATCTAAAAACCCGAATAAAACTTTTCGGTGGTTTACAAATGAATTACTATCACGACGAAAAAATGCAAAAAATTTTTCAAGCATTGAAACAACCCAAAAATCTGGATGATCTGCAACTTTCAGATAGTTTAGTCAAGGGATTAATACTCAAAATCATTAGCAGCTATGGTACAGTGAAAACCAGTACCATCAATGAATTAACCGGTATTCATTGGGACATCCTGGAAGAATCATTAAGTCAGATGGAAAAAAGTGGTTTTTGCGCCCCGGTTAGTGGAGGGTTCCTTTTTTCCAGTGTTGAATACACCATAACCCGGAAGGGACGTGAGAAAGTTCGTGGTATTGCCGAAGAAAATCCTTATATTGGTATTGCTCCTGTTCCCTATGAAGAGTACTTTCAGATCATGAAGATCCAGATACATCATCGTTATCCCCTTGAAATACCTCCAGAAGTAGTGCAGGAAACTTTCCATCAGGTTGTAGGTGTGGATTATGCTAAAGAAGCCCTGATTGAATCTTCCATAATTGGTAAGGGAATTTTTGTCTATGGTCCTCCTGGAACTGGTAAAACATTCATCATCAGTACCATGCCCAATCTCTTACCTCCACTGGTAATACCAAAATACATTGAGTTCGGTGGAAAAATCATACAACTTTACGACCCTGATTTTCATAAAATGTGCGAAGAACAACCCAATGATCCCCGTTGGGTGAAGATTTACGCCCCATTTGTTCTAACAGGCGCAGAACTCAACTTAAATAAGCTGGAAACTAATTATGATCCTAACAAAGGGGTTTATGAAACCTCTCCACTGATTAAGGCCAATGGAGGTATCCTGTTAATTGATGATCTGGGAAGACAGCGTGACGATCATGAACTTATCCTCAACCGTCTGATTGTACCCATGGAAAACAAGAAAGACGTGGTTTACGTACGTGGTATTCCAGTTATCCTCCACACCCACTTCATTCCTGCATTTTCCACTAACCTGGATATCAGTATAATGGATGAAGCGCACCTTCGCCGTGCCCCCCTACATATTTTCCTTCAAAATCCAAAAATTGAAGAAGTTACTGAAGTTTTCCGCAGAAACCTGGAGGATCTCCAGGAAAGTTTCCAGCCGGAAGTCCTGACCAGATTCATGAAAGTGTACCAGTCCAAAAAAGAGGGCGGTGAAGGATTACAACCCAGTTTTGCCCATGCTCGTGATGTAGCCCAGATCTGTCAGTCTGTGCGCATTAATAAGAAAAAAGATACCATAGATACCGAAGTTCTGGAAGCAGCTCTGGATAAGCACGTTTTAGTGGTTCTGCAGAGGATGAACATTGATATAGCCCAGATTTCTCATAAAACACGATCCTTCCGGTTGAAGACTGATGATCTGGAAAGAACTTATGATGAATTAACCAATTACGGTGCCGGTTTAGTGTGCTATGAGAATAACTCCATAATCACTGATGTAGATGAAAGTACCAGTCCAGTAGAATTAGCAAATTACTTGTGTGGTAAAAATATCAAAGTTGAAAGTATTGATTTAATCGCTGAATCAGAGAAAGAACTGAGGAGAACTCTTTTAAACTGGTGATCACCCCATGGTGATAACCACAACTTATTTAAATGTGGACCTCCTACACAAGATAAAACATATAAAAGGGAACTTAAATAAAGGAATTTTTCAAATTACCATACCATTTCAAAATTACTTTAACATTTCCAATCATTTGATAAACATTCATATTATTAAAAACGTAACTATTCAAATTATTAGAACTGCATAACTATTCAAATTATTAAATAATAATAAAAAAAAAAACGTTTTAGGGAGAATTTTATTTGAAGAAATACATTATTATTGGAATTGCTATTCTGGTCATAGTCGCACTGGTTATTACCGTGACAGCAGGAGGCAATTCCACTACCGAAACCAAACATTACCAGAATGGGGAAATTTCTTTTAATTACCCTGCCAGTTGGCAGCAAGTTCAAACGCAAGGAGCTCAAATAGCTGCCTTTAAAGACCCGGAAACTGGTATGAATATAACTGTCAGCCGTCAGGTTATGCCCGCTGGATACAATGCCTCAAAAGATTTTGTTCCAGACTTAGTTAAAGAGTCTGAAAGTAACCTTAAACTCGCATCCAGTAATAAAATCGATCTAAATGGAACTTCAGGGTATGATAACACTTACAATGTCCAAAAAAATGGTTCTACCACCCAACAGAGAGAATTATGGGTAAACACCAATGGAGCTCTTTACAGCGTCATATTCAGTTATCCTGAAGAAGGATTCAAAGTGGAATCTTTACTGAACGGTTTCAAAGGATCTGCAAGTAGTACTGCATTTAATACCATTAAAAACAGTTTGAAGATCAATTCCACCAAACTGACGGATACATATGCCTTTGGAACTGTAACCATACCCCGACTGGGAGTAACCTGGAATATACGCACCGACACTTTAAACGTGATGGGTGCAGTTTATCATTACTCTGCACCAGATGATACTTTATCAAAAAGTTTCTATCCTGGCCAATTAGGTTCTGTGGGATTACTCGGACACCACACCAGGTATTCAGCTCCATTCAATCATATTGAAAACATGCAGGTAGGGGATAAAGTCTACATCAACGACTATTTGACCCAGAAGAAATACACCTACCAGGTGGTTTCCAACAATGACATAAGGTACGATTACACCACCAACGTCATTACATTCCCTGCAGGTAAAAAGGAATTGGTACTGGCAACTTGCTGGCCGCCAGGTTATACAGCAGCAGAAAGGTACGTTCACTGTAATTTAACTGCAGTAGACCCATTGTAACTTGTAAAAAAAAGAGATATGAATAAAATCTTTTTTTTAAAATCCTTTTTTATTTTTCAAATCATTAAAACAATCTCAAAAATACATTGAAAAAAATTTTTATATAAAATTCAATCCTACAAAAACAATATAAATTTTATAAAATCAATATAATAACTTGTTTATAAATATAATAACCTATTTATATTTCATTAACTCTAAATAGAATATAAATTTGAATATACATCAGATTAAGTAATATATCCATCAGATCAAGGTTATGAATATGAAAAAACCATTCATCATTTTACTCTTAGCAATACTATTGATTTTATTTGTTGCATTATTCCCCATATTCTCGGTGAACAATAATAATTCAACCGATGCAAACAACACCGGAAACCAGAATGTAACGACCAACGCATCTTCACCAGAGAAAGTAGCATTTATAATACCCCACCCTGATGATGAGACCATTGGTGCTGGAGGAACCATCCAGCGAATTGTGGAGAATGGATCTACAGTTCACTTTGAGCTCATGACCTCAGGTGATGCCATAACATCCAAATTACTTAGTGTAACTAACTACTACAATGTAGCAATTCCTGCAAATGCTACTGCAGAGGATAAAAAGAAATTAATAAGAGAAGATTCATTTAAACAGGTCATGTCCATTATGGGCTGTACTAATTATAATATACAGAGCTATGATGATGGTGGATTGAATGCAAATGCAGTATTTACCACCATGGAAAATTTGTATCTCAAGGAAGGATACACCGTCTTTTACACCACCACTGGAGATGGAAATGGTGACCACTTGGCCTGTCAGCAGGGAATGGCAATGATGAAAGATAAGTATCCCAACCTGAAGTACAGACAGTTCCCCATCTATTATTACCATGCCAGCAGACCAGCTAGCAGTGCTTTAACCAATAACTACACCGATGTAAACGTTAATAAGTACGCTGCCAAAAAGAAAAGCGCCTTCCAGGTTTATTACAACATACACACCATCCTTAACACATTCTATCCATACAGTGATGGTTTATACAGTATTAGCCCTGAAAGGATTTATTACATAAATTAAATTTGCATTTGAGTAATTTAAGTTAAATTAAGAAATTTAAGAAATTATCTGTAGATTTAACTTTAATTTACTCAATTTAAAAAAAGAGATTAAAAATAAAATAGTATTGAAAAATTTCACCAAAAATTGTTAATAGACTATAAAAGATAAATGAATTATAGAAGAATAGGACTAACACAATAGAATTAAATCAACATATTTTAAAGAATAATTATTACCAATTTATAGATAATCAGGATGGAGATTTGATAACATGGCAGATGCAGTTATATTCGGATCATTACTTTACTCCCACATACTTCCACCTATAATGGCATTTATAGGGATAATCCTGCTTTGCTCCGGAATCATGGACAACAAAAGAAATTACACCCTTGCAGGGATTGTAATCTTCTTCGCTGCAGGTTTACTACCGTTCCTTATATTGCCCCTGGTTATAGGATAATAAACTTTAGGAGAAACTTTAGTAAATCAGAAACATAGGCAATCAGTATTTAAATGCCTATAAACTTTTTTAAAATACTCTTTTTTAAACTACTACTTCCTTTAATGATTTTTTCCTTTAAAATATATTCTATTATAATTTTTTCCAATTATAAAAAAACCTAAACCGATCAAATATTCATTTTAAAATCCACATCCCCCGAGAAGCTAGATTAATTTAACCTTAAACCAGTAATCAAAAAAAAACCCCAATATATTCTGATTAAACATGCTAGATCAAATATTTAAATTCCAATCGCTTGTTCTCAATTGATTTTCTATTACCCTGAAATGCTCCTTTATTTTCTAATTTCAGAGAAGATACCAGTGAAGCAAAAATTCCGCACTCCTGAGGATCAGATACCTCCTGCCCCCTGAATGCATAGGCTGCCAAGTAACTATCACCAAGACCAGTTGGGTCCACCCTTTCCTTGGAGGGAAAAGCAGGGATCTGGTAAGTATCATCATGCCCACTGGAATATACAATGGATCCTCTATCCCCCCGGGTGATAATCACTTCATCCGGACCAAGAAGAGAAAGTTTCCTGGAAATTTCATCCAGAGAAAGGGACAAATCCCCAATTATCACACCAGCTTCAACTTCATCCAGAAACAAGAAATCAACACACGATAAAAACTTTTTATAATCTTTTAATGGTTTTAAAACTACCGTTTGATCTTTCAAGTGACGGAGATACCCTTGAACTCCCAGATATACTGGTACTTCCTGGTCTGAAATGTATTTAAGGGTTTCAAAGGGTACGTCATGTGGTGAAAGGGGTGAAACCAGTACCGCGTCAAATTTATCCCAATCAACTGAAGAAAGGTGAGAAATTTCAATGGGATTGGATGGTATACACGCTCTTTGCAAACGGTGGTTAGGATCCTCATCAGGATAGAAATTCTCAAATTGAGTGGTTTCCTCACCCCATATGGGATTTAGATTTATATCCTGAGAAAAATAATCCAATAAATTAATATCATCTTTCCCCACAGTCACCAGGGCAGTTACATCTGATTTGAGTGCGGATAAAACTCCAGCCTGGTAGTAAACTGGCCCTCCAATACCTTTACATTTAGACCCACTTTTTAATATGGTGTCACGGGTTACAGGACCTATAATCAAAAATTTAGCCATAAAATATCTTGGGCAGGGGAATTAATAAGCTTAAGGATTGATTTGGTGAAGTAAGTGATTGATCATGTACTCTTTAAAAAATCATGTACTCTTTAAAAAAGTTTTATTAGACCTTTATGGAGTGCAGTACCAACTAAAACTTTATTCACACCTTTTTTATTCAGCTGGTGCATGTCATCCTCAGTGATGCCCCCACCTAAAATAATAGAGCTCTCAAGTCCTGTAAATTCATTGATCAATCCCCAGTTAATCCCACCTTCAGTTCCTACCCTTGAGATATCCAGGAGAATTATACTGCAGGGTTGTAATTTTTCTAAATTTTCTCTTAAAATGTTAAAATCAAGTTCCATGTACTTGCTTAAGACTTTATTATCCATTACATCAATGCTTAGGATGATTCGTTCTCGATTAACCCTGCAAAATATTTCATGGAGGTCATCCATGTTTTTCAGGGTTTCTGTGGCCACTATCACTTTATCTGCAACTTGAAGAGCGCCAGATACTGAATCCATATCATTGGCACCACAATCAAGCATCACCGGGATAAACTGGTTGATCTCCCCAACTAGATCCCCATTAGAACCTTTCCCTTCAATGGCATCCAGATCAGCAATGTACAATTGTTCTGCTCCCTTGTCCAGAAGAGAACGAGCAATTTTCAAGGGATGAGAAGAAGGGTGGAAAACGGTTTGAAGTGGTTTGTAAGTCTTTCTGTTTCCAGATTTTCCAGAAACAGCTATCCCGTCTTTTATATCTAAAACTGGTATTATCAATTAACTTCACCATTACCAACTTATATTGAATCACTTTTATGTTTTACCTTACTTGCCTTACCTTAAAAACATAATCAAAACCATTAGCACATAAATACCCAAAATAATGAATTAAGTTGAAATTGAATAAATAAGTTAAAATAATGGATAAATAGGTTAATATGAATAGATAGGCGATTTGAATAGATTAATTGAGTTAATTTAGGATAAATAGTTTTTAATCAAATAATGAATGGACTAAAATTATGAAAAAAGGAACATAGTTGGTGGGAAACTCCCACCAAATAAGTCAACCCTGCACCATGATCAATTTTCCAGTATTGGGATCCTGATAAACTGTTCCCTTCTTAGCGTATCCCTGTCCGGAACCAGACTGAGTCTGAGGGGTTGAGTTGAGTTCTTGACCCTGTTGAATTTCAACTGTCTGTTTAATTGCCTGCATCATTTCCTGTTTCTCCTGAGGGCTTTTATCACTGAAAACAACACTCTGCATCCCCATAGACATTATGCTGAATATTAAAAATCCAACTGCAAGAACCAGCATGCAGTCAACCATATTCACAGCATAAACCATGGGGTCTACTTCTTCTTCAGTAGATAGCAACCTTCGCTTCTGTCTTCTCAACATTAGACATGACCTCCAGTAACGATTCAGCTATAGAATCCAGGGTTGAAAGTTGTTCTTCATACCATCGTCTGCGGATTCTGGATATAGTAAATGCAATAGCTGCAGAAGCCATTCCAAGGATAGCAGAATCAAATGCAATTAAAAGATTTTGTGACAGAGTATTTATATCACCTGCTCCCAGAGCTGCCAGGCCAGGCCCCATTGGTATCAGTGTTCCCATGAGTCCCACTGCAGGAGAGATTTTGGCAATAATATCTGTTTTTTCAAGACTTTTAGCTGCTTTAATCTCTTCAGCTTCAATCAATTTTCGAGCAAAAGCTTCTCTTGATTTTTCTCCCATATTCTTCTGTGAAGCGATTTTTATCAAAACTTCTTTATGGCTAGATGGAATGTTACCTTTATCCACAACATCCTTAATCGCCTCCACTGAGCTGGAACTAGAAATTCCATCAATTATCTCTTCAATCTCATTTACATCGGTTCTAATTCTACTAGTATACTCTGATAATAACCCTCCTGCCTGAACTATGGAATAAATCAGGAATGCCAGGAGAACTGCTATAACTGGTAAAAGCAGACTTTGTGCTACAACGTGAAATATGCTGCTTAATGTTTCACTGCCAGGAATTGCCACCATTAATAATCACCATTTATTTATCTTAATTTTTTACTAATTGTTCAACAAAGGACTTCGGTTACGTGTGAAATAAAATCCTACCCCTATCAATAAGACCATGACTATAACTGCGGCAACTATCGCGGTTACAGAAGGAATTTGTAAAGGACTCATCTGTTTTTGTAAAACAGAGGTAATGTTAGGGATGACTATGGCTGCTGTTAAAAAGTAAAATCCTGCAAACAACATGAAATTACCCAATAAAACAGGATAAGGTTTGTTTAATGCACGCCCTATCAGTCCAGAGGCAATGTAACATACTGTCATGATCACCATAAGAAACACTGCAGCGTACTTTCCAAGGGCAAAGGTGGTAGCACCCATCATGGGTGCGGCAATAATAATAGCTGCCACTGCTGCTCCAAAACAGCACGGGCAAGGAACAATCATTGCCATACATGTTGCTTTGACACTATTCTTATTGTGTATTTTCCAATCTTTAAGTGTGTGAAATCCAGCATAAAGAATGATAACAGCCATTGCAATTCCTAGAACAGAACTATACGTAGTAACAAATCCCTGAAGTTGTTCTGTGAATCCACTGGCAATGAAAGTTAGTAAAAGAATACCTCCACCATAACCAAGGATTATAGCTGCAGTTACTTTCTTGGAAAGACCGGCAAATCCCATTGCAAGACCAATTTTTACACCAAACACCATTACCACTGAGAGTATTCCCAGTGTCAATGCTAAATCCATCATAATAATCACATCCCATTAAAATAATCTTTAATTGTAACCAAACTAACTTTTAATTAAATAACTTATAATATTTTCGATCTATTTAGTATTATTACTTTAGACCAGATTTTCAGCCTTTTTGTAATACTTTAGGTTAATTTAATACTAAATAGTGGTTTTTCCCAAGTTTTGTAATACATTGCACTAAACCCACAAAATGAATTATCGAAACAATTCATTCTTAATTTCAATCAGATTTTGATGAATGGAAAAATTAAACATAGATAATATTTTTTCAATCAAAATAAACTCAAATTGATTTTATATTGATTTAAAAACCATAAACACTATAAAAATTGACCTTACTCACTTAATTTTCCATTTATCCCTCATTTTGTATTAAATTTACATATTTTAATTACTCCTTTCTCCGAGATCAATTCATATCATTAATAAATCAACTATTCTTTAAAAATATTAAAGCATTATTGAATTTAAATGTTTTGATATTTTTTAGCAGTAATACTTATTTTAAAATATATAATTAAGCCCCAAAAAAAGAAAGGGGTGGAAATAGTTCTTTATTTTTTGAAGATTGATCCTCTGAAATAACCAACACCAATTAAACCAACCAGTATAATCACACCCACAATAGCAACTATGGGCATGCTGGACTGTGGAGAAGAAGTAGAACTTTTCTCAGACACCTCGTAGGAGGTAGGACTTCCATCAGTACCTGCAGATTGGGATGTTGATTGGGATTCTGACGAACTTTGCGATCCACTTTCCGTGTTTGGTTCACTACCAGCGGAAGCACCGACTGAAGATGCAGCTACTCCACTAATTGCCTGTGAACTACCAGATTGTGGTGTAGACCCAGGTGTTCCCAGATTCAAACTTTTACCAGTGGCACTTGCAAATGCTGCGGCATACTGTTGAAGTTTTACCATGCTTAGAGTTGACCCTGTAATCAATTTCTGGTTAAAGTCCAGGTTTCCACAGGTGTGGTGACAGCAGGTTACTCCATTATCCAATACATCTTGGATGAATTCATTGATAAGAGCTGTTTGCACTTCTGCTGAGGGGTGCCAGTAACCCTTGTCAATTACTTGTATCATCCTAGCAATGATTGACTGCCTAGCATAGGGATTGTTGGAGTTAAAGAACTCTTTCAAACCAAGATGATTCTTATCCAGGAAATAGGTCTCATAAACCATGTTCCACGTATCTTCAGTGACCAAACCAGGTGTTGTTACCTGCCACATCCATAAAGTCTCAATGAAATTATCCATGTAGCGGGCGCCATCCTGACCATTTCCCTGCATACCACTGATCCAGGTAGGATTGAGGTATCGGGTTAATAAATCACGGTTGAAGAATTGGCTTAAGGTCTCGATTTTATAACCTCCAGACTCTCTCAAGTTGTTGATGTATAAATCAGGATATTTTCCGGAAACTCGTTCAATGGCCATTCCCAGTCCTCCCAGGTATGCTGCAACCATAGGATGATCCATTACTCCGTAGAGATTGGATGTTCTACTGAATTCCACTCTTTCTACACCCATAAGAACCTTTTTAAATAAACTGGTTGATTTGATACCCCAACCATCAACTCCATAGACGTAACTCATTCGTTCCAGATAGAAATCTGCCACTTCATCGGTACTATTCCAGGTGTCACTGGCAGGTATCACTTCCTGAATTCCAGGGGTGTAAGCACCAGGTGGTTCAGAGAACAATCTGGACATTGAAAGGCTTCGGGCTTCAGTTTCACTGAAACCTTCCGCAAGAAGTGACTGGTAGATCGCTTCTGAGTGTATTTTTACGTAGTTTGGATAATTTGTTGTATCATTTGCCTGGGCAGCTAATCTTACTGCTTTATCCAGTAATTTTATTAAGACTGAATAATCGTCACGATACATTCCAGACACTGTAATTACCACATCTATCCTTGGTCTTCCTAGTTCTGCTGAGTCAATGAGTTCAACATCCTTCACACGACCTTTTGAATCATATACAGGTCTTACTCCTAAAAGGTAAAATATTTCAGACTCCATTATTCCCTGATGACGGGATGTTTCAATGGACCATAGTACAAACGCAACCTTTTCAGGGTAAGTTCCATTCTTTTGAAGCTGTTGATTGATTAGCTCTTTTGCCAGATTTTGACCGGCAATCCAGGATTGATTAGTTGGAACAATCCTTGAATCAAAGGTGTAGAGGTTTCTTCCAGTTGGTAAAGCATCTGGGTTTCGTATAGGGTCACCGTTTTGACCGGGTAAAATGTATTTACCCTCCAGAGCATCCAGGATTCTGGATATTTCACACTTGCAGTTTGCAATTCTACTGGCGTAATTCAAGGCCAGGTTCAGGTACTTAGTAACATCATTAGATATCGTTCCCATGACTTTGTTCTGAGCAGTTTCTGGAGTCAGCTTGTTTATTAAGACTTCACTGAGCAATGCTGTGGTAACTCCATCAGATGAATTTACGACTGAAACTGAATTTTTATAGTCATCCCCCAGCATAGCCTCAATCATAGCCACCATAGCCGTTCCATTTAAAGGATCGGTGGCATTGGGTGTTTCACCAAGTATGTGAGAACCATAAGGCATGTAGGTTGTTTTCAAATCTTGCAGATAAGTTTTGAGTAACCCTAAAAATGCATCAAATAATGTGGGATCATTACTCAAATTGTCCAGGTTTACATTTAAAGCCTGATCAATGCCTAAACTTTTTGTTTTGTTGATAATATCCCCTTTATATCCATTTTTGAGAGTGTCAATAACTGCTGAGTTGTAAAGGTTTATATCCTGATCTAGATCTGCTAAATCTCCGTACAATCCGGATGGTATGAGTATGGGAGTCATGAAGTCAACGATGAGCATGTTGGCCCTTCGTCTATCAAATATTCCCTGTGCATCCATGGGTAGTACGTGGATTATGGGCATGTCCTGTAGGAGGATAGCTCCCCAGTCTTTGGCAGATAGTCCAACCTGTTTACCTGGCATCAGTTCCACTATGCTAAAGATAGAGAATATGGCATCTGCATGGTAAACTTTGTTCATCCAGAAGTAGAATGCCAGACAATCATGGGTTGGTGGTAGAGTTCCAGTATTATACAGGGTGGAGTTATCCTGTAACCATCCCCATACAGGTTCTGGTACCAGTAAAATATTCCCATACTGGAGTTTAGGAATTATGATATATTTCCCGGTGGCATTCTCATAAACCATGATTTTACCGGGCCCTAGTCCCCAGTGTTCAATCATTTCTGCCTGTTTATCAGATGAAATTTCACTGAACCACTGCATGTAAAGGGATTCTGGGATGAGTATCACACTACCGTTTTGGACTCTTTGTTCCAGTACACCAGGAGCCCAGGTTCCAACATTACTGCCTATTTGTGTCATTAAAGTGGCAAGTTCGCTGGCAGTGGGTAATGGGCCTTCACCAACATTATATCCCCTTTCTTTAAGTGCTGCTAGAAGGTTAGCCAGACTGGCTGGTGTGTCCAGATAGTAATCAATATCTGCACCAACATTGGCCTTTCCTCCGCCTTCACTGTAATAGGTGATAACAATTTTCTTCTCCCAGTTATCTTTCCTGCGTAGATCCATCCAGGAGATGGTTCTTTGGGTCAGCCATGCTATCTGGTAATCTATTGGATAGTTGTACTCGTTCCCAGTTGCAGGATTTCTTTCCTTGGCACTGATAACAATGGGTTCAATTATACCATCCTCCTCAGCATAGGCTATCTGGTAAAGTTCTGATGAGGGAACACCTATGGAACTTTCCTCCCATGCAGAGACATTGGAATTGAATAATCTTACTCCATCAATAACTGTCACATTCAGTTTTTTCAGATCCTCCATGCCCAGGGTCTTGTTTTGGGAGTTCAGGTTAGCACCCATGGATACCACAATCATGGCATCTACAAATGAAACCCCATCCTTGATGAAGTAGTTTATGGAATTTCGATTTGCTGACACGTAGGTTCCAACAATGACGTTTACATTGTTCGATTCAAATGACCTGACCAATGCATCCAGGAGAGGACAGTCCCGGGCCATATCAGAATATTTTGATGTTATAATTCCCACTGTAGGATTGGAAGAATTGTAAACATAGCGGCTTGTTGAATTTGAACTGTACCATTCAAGATAATCTGTTAAATTACTGAAAATCTTTGGTGCATCAGGGTGATATATTCCTTCTAATATCCCAGTTTCAGGAGCTTTTACAGTTGCTGTGATGTTACAGAGTTTAACTCCTAAAAACAGGAGCATCTGTTGCAAGTTTGCTGTTGATGGATACTGGAAATATTTGGTTATATCTGAATAATGTGGATCT
The DNA here is from genome assembly GCF_963665055.1 of uncultured Methanobacterium sp. NCBI lineage: Archaea > Methanobacteriati > Methanobacteriota > Methanobacteria > Methanobacteriales > Methanobacteriaceae > Methanobacterium > uncultured Methanobacterium sp. Next base: position 220,606 of record NZ_OY762015.1, on the reverse strand, counting down.
TGAAGATTTACATTTTGTAAGTTGTATGCTGCAGTTGAATCACCTATTGCAATGACGTAAGCACCATTTTTTTTGGCTTCCAGAACTGTGGGTGTTAGAGCGTCCATTACTGATGCTATGAGGTTATCTAAAACAATTACATTACAATCACTTAAATTGTAACTGGTAGAATTTAAATTATCCTGAGTTCGACCAGAATAAGCTGTTACGTTGAGTTTGCCTGAAATATTAGTATCACTTGATACATTGTTTACATTTACCACAGTATTGGGATAACTGCTTACAATGGCAATTTTGGGTAAGTCCGTGGAATTATTACCAACACCTCCCTGTGAATCTTCTGCTGATACTGCTCCACACAGAAGCAGTGCGAAAACAATTGTCGTTACTAGTAAAATCGTTTGTTTTCTCAAGATTTTCACCTCCTTTTTGTATTTTTTAAGCAAAATTGATTAATTCAATAATGCTTGAAAGTGATTAAAGTATTCTTTAATATAAATTTTTCCATAATAATTGAAAAAAAATCAAGTAAAGTTTATATAATAGTAAGACCAAGGAATGGTTGACATCCTATACCTACAATAAAAATATGACACCGGTAGGGTCCAGTAAACCTCCTTAGTTTTCCTAATGGTGTCAAAATTAAGGGGCCCAAAAACCAGACGGGTCCCTTAAACCCTATTTTAATATAAAAAAGAAATTCCCACAAACTTTGGGGACAGAAAGTGAAACTAACCATCATCCATCCAGCAGTCTATGTTCTATACTATTTCATCCTGATAATATTCGCATTCTTATACAACGATCCCTACTATCTTATATCATTTTTAATTTTGATCTCAGTTTTAATAGCATTACAGGGCATCAGCCAGGAATTTAAAAGCATAATCAAGTTCTTCATCCCCATGTCCATTCTGATTATCATCTTGAATCCATTAACATCCCACGTGGGAACCACCCAGATATATATTATGGGAAACTTTTCCATAACATTAGAAGCACTGGTTTATGGAATTTTAATGAGTGTTTCCCTGTTAATTATATTGTTAATATTTTCATCTTACAATCGGGCGGTTTCATATCAGGAAATGCTTTACCTTTTTTCAAAGCACTTCCCCCATATCTCAATGGTAATCATAATGACACTGCGTTTTGTTCCCCTGTTAAGCTACAGATTAACTGAGGTAAATAAGGTCTCAAGATTCAATGAAAAGAAAACTACCGATGGAAAAGGTGAATCCCGGATTGAAAAAATTAAAAAAACCGCAAATATGCTGGCAGTAGTTGTTTCATGGTCCCTGGAAGAATCCATGCTCACTGCAAAGTCAATGAAAGCCAGGGGATACGGCATTAAAAGGAGAACCAATTATCTTTCGTATAAAATCAAAAAAATTGATTATATCTTTTTTCTATTCATAGGGATCACCGTCATGATAAGCATCTTTGGTCTCCTAGAAGGATACGGTAGAATAGAAGTTTACCCCACCATTAGCTTCAATATTTCAGAAAACGTTCTGAGCATTTACTACCTTGCATTTCTGTTTTTATTGAGTCCAATCATTTATTTAGAAGTAAAAGAAAGGTTGTTGTGGCTAGATTAGAACAATAAAAGAAATAATCAAGTAATATGTGATTTTTGAATCTTTACTGTCGGATTATTTAAGTTTACGCGTACCTGGAAAAGTACCCATACTGAGAGTTTATCTATACTGAAAATGTTGAGGAGGATTATTAGATGAGTTTAATAAGATTTGAAGATTTCAGTTTCAAATACCCCCATACTGATAATACACTTTCTGATATCACGCTGGATGTGGATGAAGGAGAATTCATTTTACTGTGCGGACCTTCTGGTTCAGGTAAAACAACTCTTTTAGCTAATCTTAAAAACGAAATACGGCCCAAAGGAGACTCATATGGTAATATTTATTATGATGGGAAGAATATAAAGGATCTAGAAGATGAAAAATCCGCATCAGAGATTGGATTTCTGTTTCAAAATCCTGAAGATCAGATGGTTTCTGATAATGTTCTCCAGGAAATTGCTTTTCCCCTGGAGAATATGGGCCTATCCACTGGTGAAATTCGAAACAGAGTTGCAGAGATGACTGCATTTTTCGGCCTGGATAAACATCTATATAAAAAGGTCAATGAACTATCTGGAGGTCAAAAACAGCTGGTTAACCTATGTTCACTCCTGGTTTTAAAGCCCAGACTACTCCTTTTAGATGAGCCCACATCACAGCTTGACCCCATCGCTGCCTATGACTTTCTGTCCATTCTCAGAAGGTTGAATGAGGAGTTTTCCATTACCATAATTGCAACGGAACATAAAATAGATAACATGTTCCCTTTCATTGATAAAGCAGTGTTCTTAAGGGATGGGAGTATAAAGTACTGTGATAAACCACGCAGCATATGTTCTGAAGCATGGACAGATAATATTTTCAGTAATTACCTCCCCTATGTAACACGGATAAACTTCCTCCTCCAGTCCAAATATGATTTTTTAGGTGAAATGGATATCCCACTCAATATAAGAGAGGGACGTGCCAATCTAAATCTTTTAAATAATGAATTGAAAAAATCTCAAACATCCTTATACCCCCTAGACGCTACAGTACCTATAAAACCCACAATATCCTCAGATTACGATAAAAATGAAAATGGAAATGAAAACCCAGTTATTTCATCCCAGAATACCCTGATAAACTGTAAAGATATCTGGTTTGGGTACGTACCAGAAAATATTGTTCTAAAGGGAATTTCTATGGATATCCATCAGGGCGAATTCATCAGTATACTGGGAGGAAACGGAACCGGTAAAACAACCCTATTACAAATTTTAGCCGGACTTATTAAGGCAAAAAAAGGCAAAGTCAATTATCAAAAAAATTTAAAACTGGGATATGTCCATCAAAACCCCATGATTCATTTCAGGCAGGAAACAGTCCGGGAAGAGTTTTCAGAATTCTCCCCAGAAATTGCTGAAAACCAATCTAGGATTAAAACAGGAGATAATCATGACAAAGGATTTAAAATATTTAAATCTATTTTTAAATCCAGAAAAACAAATGATTCCATGATGCAACACCCAAACAATACCCGCTCTAAATCTTTAAATTCAAGCCCCAATGTCCTCTTTGAAGATGAAAAAATCCGATTTGAAGATGAAAAAATGGAACTGATTGAACTTTTCGGATTGTCCCATCTTCTGGATAAACATCCCTACGATTGTAGTGGAGGCGAACAACAAAAAATAGCCATTGTAAAAGCGCTGTTAACACGCCCAGATATCCTGTTTTTGGATGAACCAACCAAAGGTATTGACCCGGTTAGTAAGTTACATCTTGCAGATTTAATGAAAAAATTACAAAACAACGGTTTAACCATTGTGATGACCACTCATGATATTGATTTTGCAGCAGAATACTCTAAAAGGTGTATGCTGCTCTTTGATGGAGGAATACAGGTTGATGATTATCCCCGGGCAATTTTTTCCAATAATAATTTTTATACCACATTCGTAAACAGGATGGTTAAGGATTACCTGCCAGATGGCATTACCATGAGCGATGTGAAGAAGGAATGGGTAATCTAAGAATTCTACTTTTTTAAACTTATTTTTCGTGATTTTTAACTACTAATTCTCGGGGTAATTGTAACTCATTTTTCATGATTTTCAACTAATCTTCGAGGTAATATCCAGCTGCGGTAGATACCATAAACCAGTAGTACCATCAGTAAAAATGCAGATAAGAGTTTAGCTGAAAAAGGAATGAAACCAGTGTAAGCATTCAGGTCACTGACTGTAACTGCGTGGAGGAAAAAATCACTGAATAAATTGACAGCGTAACCCACAATAAGGGAAACAACCACAATGGACGCTAAGTAGATTGTAAAGAATCTTTTTTTGAATTTGGCCATTATCATGGACAATGCTGCCATGTTGGTGGCTGGACCAGCATAGATAAAAACCAGTATGCTTCCTGGTGTGAATCCCATGAATATGAAGGCCAGTGCAAGGGGAATGGAAGCTGTGGGGCAGACATATATTGGAATAGCTACCAAAAGGAGTATAAAAAGGGATAAAACTGGATCAGATGCAAAGGTCCTTAAAAAATCCCAGGGCATCCCCATACTCACCAGGGTACCCATCAATGCAGCGAAAAGAAGTCCAATTAAAAGAGATGTGGAAACTTCTGAAAATGTGTCTTTAAATGAGTACCTAAAAACTTCCTTAAGTTTATCATATACCTCATCTGCCCTATCAGTGGTTTCATCTGCCCTATCTCTGGGCTCAGAATGTTCTTTTTTTGAATGATTATAATTATCAGTAACAGTATCTGCAAAGTCAAGGAGTTCCTGATTACAACCACCGCAGTGTCCACCATCCAGACTGTCTGCAGTACAATGTGGATTATTTGAATTTTTAAAACTACCAGACTCTGTTTGAGGATTATGTTCGGTTAAAGTTAGCTTATTCGATGTTTGGTCATCATCTCCAAATAAGTGTACCAGAATTCCAGCAGTTACTCCAGAAATTGCTGCTACAACCGGGCGCATTAAAGTTAAAGGAAGACCCAGAAAGGAGTAGGAGGGCACAATGGAACTTACACTGAAACCGGATGTTGAAACTAAAAATGCTGCCGAAACTGAATCCCGAATCCCCTTATCTTTTAGGGCTATGGCTGCTGGTACAATTCCACAGGCACATATGGGGAGAGGTAAACCAATAAGGATTCCCTTTAATATTCCTCCCATAATTGAATTACCTACTAATTTCCCCAGTAAATGAGAAGGAAGGAGAATGTGAATAACTCCTGCCAAGAAAAATCCTAACAAAATGAAAAATGAATTTTCAATTAGTATCTGGTAAAAAAATTGCAAGAAATTGACAATGAAACTCATAAATTTCACCTTTAGCCATAAAAATGTAGATTAAACTTTAAAATTACATATTCAACCAGGTGTATGCGGGATGGATGCTTGATGGATTCAAACATTACTTGTCAAAAGATTAAGCTAGTTACTATACCTTAATTGATTATTAAACTTAATGGGTTATTAAAATGGTTACTAAACTAATTGCTTATTAAAATAGTTATTAAACTTAATGGGCATTAAAATGTTAATGCATTCTTGTTAAAACAAAAAAAATTAGGAATAACATTTGAAATCTTCCCCGGGATTCCATTGGTTATCTGAATATTTCCAGGTTCCATTCCACATTTTATCATTAACTGATGCAGATACAAAAGCTTCATCTTTTGATTTGAAGACTATAGAAGTCCAGATGAGTGATTGGTCGGTTATGTTCTCTTTTTCCACAACATATGATTTTACTATCCCATCCAACTGATTAAAGAGTTTACTCTCTTCAGTGGAGTTTATTCCAATATAACAGTCTGTGCAGTTTACACAGTTGGAACAGTCCGCCCCTGTTCCAGTTAAGGAACTAAAAATGGTAGAAAATACCATCAATCCGATTATTAATATAACTGCTATTAATACAATTTCCTTTTTCTTAATGACCATGCTACTTCCTTGGTAAAATTGTGGTAAAAACTTAATGGATTAATGGAAGAAAATCGGTCAAACCAACCAATTTTTTTAAATAATTTTAATTTAAATGATTTTCAGAGAGTAGGGGATGATTTAACATCAAATTGATTTAAAAACCTAATTCCTAGTTAAACCTCACTTATTTATTTATGCTTGGAATGTGGTTTAAACAATGAAGATATGAATTTAAATACTTTTGATTCGCTTTTTCTCTCGGGTAGATGTTCAAAGCCACAGTTAGGGCATCTAATCATTTTACAATTATGGGTGAGACATCCCTGGCAGGTGGCTGTTTTTTCATTTTCATCAAATACATAACCACAAATTTTACATTTCATATATAACTCCTCAGATCCCAAATTCGGAACCCATTTATACTGATTAATTTATACTAAAAAATTTAATAACTCCATTTCAGGATATTTAAATTACCGGATATTCAATTAATCACTTATAAGATATTTAATAAATCAATTAGGGGGCAACTAAGAGGTTTTTAGATTGGCAGAGGATGATTTTATAGCAGAACCCCCTAATTGTTAATTATTTAAATTTAAATAGGAAAAAAGGTTTTATTAATCCTTTTTTCCATCATTTTTTATCATTCTCATCAGAGTCTCCATCTGGAGACTCAAACTTCTTTTCTTCATTAAACTTTTTACCACTAATTCCACACCTTGAGCTCATTAAATCACCTCCTTCAAGTTGATTCTTGATTTTTTTCACTGTAATTCATCAAAAAATTTTATTCAAATATGTTCAGCTATTTACCATATCTAGAATCCAGGAGGATTCCACGCTAAAATCCCAGTAGCATTCCTCCCTGGTAAACCACAAATGAAACTGCATAAGCCACCACAAAGGTGTACACTGCAGCAAATGCTGGCCATTTCCAGGAGTTGGTTTCACGTCTTATGGTGGCTAAGGTAGCCATACAGGGTATGTAAAGGAGTATGAATACCATGTAGGCATAGGCAGACAGGGGAGTGAATAATTCCTGCATCACTGCAACAAAACCTGGATCTTCTTCCGGTGATTCTTCATTGTTGGCTGAATCAGCGGATGATCCTTCTGCAGGGGTTTCATTTGATACTTGTTCTGTCTGAGTTACTCCATTAGAAGATGTTGCTTCATTAGAAGATGTTTCTGCACTATTTGTTGCATCTGCCCCACCATCTTCACCCACCCCGTAGAGGATACCAAATGTACTTACCACCACCTCTTTGGCCAGGAATCCGTAGATTATGGCCACTGTAGCCTGCCATTCGCCAAAGCCTAGTGGTGCAAATACCGGGGCCAGGGTGGTTCCTATCTGTCCGGTGATACTATCCTGGGATGCGTATTCCACTCCCACAGGGAGGCTACTGAGGGCCCAGATCACTATGGATAGTGCTAAAATTATGGTACCTGCCTTCTTCAGGAAGAGTGCACCTCTTTCCCACATGTGGATGAGGGCACCCTTGACTGTGGGCATTCTGTAGGGAGGTAGTTCCATTACAAATGGTGCTGACATTCCTTTGAACAGGGTTTTCTTGAATATGGCAGCCATTATAATTGCCACCACTATTCCCAATAGGTACAGGGAGAATATAACCCATCCCTGGTATGCTGAGAAAAATGCAGCCACAATCAATGCATAGACAGGTAGCCGGGCACTGCAGGACATGAATGGGACAATCAACATGGTCAGTAGTCGATCCCTCTCATTTTCCAGGGTTCTGGTGGCCATTATTCCAGGTACTGCGCATCCAAAACCGAGTATCATGGGTATGAATGATTTCCCATGGAGACCAACCAGTTTGTGCATGAAACGGTCCATTACAAATGCGGCTCTGGCCAGGTATCCGCTGTCTTCCAGGACACTGAGTACTAAAAACAGTATGAAGATTATGGGTACGAATACCAGTACACCACCCACACCACCAATTATTCCATCAACAATGAATGATGTCAGGAATCCTTCACCCATATTAGCAGCTACTATTTCTCCCAGCCAGCCAAAAGCGGTTTCAATATAGCCCCCCAGGGGGTCACCCAAAGTGAAGGTTATCTGGAAAGTGAGCCACATTATAAGGAGGAATATTGGTATCCCTAAATATTTATGAGTCACGATCCGGTCAATCATGTCGGATCTGGTGACTTTATCAATTTTAGGTTTTTTTACTGATTCAGAGACCAGTCCGGCTATGAAACCATACCGAGCATCGGTAATGGCTGCATCTGCATCATCACCAAAAACATCATTGAAATGTTTTTGCATCTTTTTAACGTTCTGAAGTACTCTTTGACCTTTTCCAGAATCTTCAATTTTCTTCGTGATTTCTGGATCATCTTCCAGTAGTTTAAGAGCTATCCAGCTTGAAGGCGCATTTAAAACAGATAGTTTTTCATCGGTAGAAAGGTCCTGGTCAATGATTTCCTGGATTTGCTGGATATGTTCTGAAACCTCGTTTCCATATTCAAGTCTGTCCAGTACAATATTTGGTGATTTTGAAACTTTTACTATGGATTGGAGGAGTTCTTCACCACCGGTTTCATCCACTGCTTCAATTTCAATAACCGGAACTCCTAAAAGTTCTGATAACTGTTTTTTGTTGATTTTAAGTCCTTTATCCCTGGCAAATTTGTTCATGTTAAGTGCTAAAACCAGGTTAGCACCTAATTCCATCATCTGAACAGTTAAATAAAGATTTCTTTCTATGTTGGCTGCATCAATAACATTAACAATAACATCTGGCTTTTCATCCACAATATAATCCCTGGAAACCACTTCCTCCACTGAGTAGGCAGTTAAACTGTAATTACCTGGAAGGTCAACCACTTCCATTTCATACTGGTTGTAACTGAAGGTTCCTTCCTTTTTTTCCACGGTTTTACCGGGCCAGTTACCTACGTGCTGCCTCATTCCAGTCCAGCGGTTGAAGAGGGTGCTTTTACCCACGTTGGGGTTTCCTGCCAGGGCTATTTTTATTTTTTCCATTTTCACTACCTTTTATTCAACTGGCTTCAACCATTATCTTCTGTGCCTGTCCTCGTCCCAGTATGAGACGGGAACCCTTTACATCCACGATTAATGGCCCCGGAATGTCATTTTTTACTACCTTGATCTGGGAATCTTTGTATATCCCCATCTCCCTGAGTTTTTTTCCGAACTTGCCCCCGTGCCATACCTGGACGATTTTCAGGTTTTCATTTTCTGAGGCCATTGCTAAACTCATCATTGTATCTCAATCTCGATTTTTTTGGCATCTTCCTTTCTGAGGGAAAGTGAATAACCTTTGATTTTAACTTCAATTGGATCTCCCAGGGGTGCTACTCTTTCTACTTTAATATCAGAGCCCCTTACAAGACCCATTTCCATTAAATGCTTTCTTACTTCACCTTTACCTTTAAAAGATGTTATTTTTCCAGTTTCGCCTTGTTTAAGATTGTTTAACGATTTTATCATTTTAATTTGCCTCCCTATTTTTTGGGTTAACCCCTATTTTTGTGACGAAAAAAGTCAAGAGTTAGGTTAGCCTAATTTTCTTAGGTATACCTAACTTTTTTATCATTTATAAATATTTCGATTTTGAAGATCCATCTCATTTTGAAGATCCACTAAATTTTATTATTGCCAATCTTATCCTCCCTCAATCAAACAACAGTGGCCCCTTTTTAAAATCAACAAAAATTTAAAAAATCAGCAGAAATAAGAGTTTTAATTTGATTTTAAAAAATCAGAGAATTATCATCATTAGATTTATATAGAATCAAACCAAACATGATTTTAAAATTCACTTTAATAAAAATCAAGTTAATTTGAGGAGGAATTGAATGGATATAATGACCTTAACCAGCTGGGCATTGTTCTTTATATTAATTATTGGAATAATCTTAGCCTTTTTCAGGATTTTTGAAAAATCAAAACCCACTGTTGAACATCTGGTACTGATTGCAATCATGGTTGCCATATCAGTTATGGGAACGCTCCCCACTGCAGCAGTACCCGGACTTCAGGCAGCATCTTTTATTATAATCATGACTGGAATAGTATTTGGACGGGAAACGGGATTCATAACTGGAGTTCTAACACCCCTGGTAATGGGTCTGTTTTTAGGATTGGGATACTGGACTGTACTCCAGATGATTGCATGGGGATTGATGGGACTTACTGCCGGAATGTTGAGCAGTAAACTTGAAAAAAACAGATACTCAAGGGCAACCTTCGGTTTTGCATGGGGATTTTTCTATGGTTGGATAACCAACATATCCATGTTACCCTTCCTGAGCAGTATCACCACAGCCAGTGTACTTGGAGTTTACGCTGCAAGTTTCCCCTTCGATCTGGTACACGCAATTACCAATGCAATTCTCCTGATCCTGTTCTACGGCCTGTTTGAAAGGATATTTAAAAGGGCTAAAGAAAGATTTATCAATCCTGCAGAAAGTAGGAGTTCACTTGCAACCAGTAGAGAACATCCTTAAAATATTTTTTATAAACACTTAGTAGGTTTTTAAACATATATCACGAATTTTAAACAGATATTAAGAGATTTAAAATACATATAATACAATTTAAACGCATATTTAAATGTTTAGACATAAATAATAAAATTTAAACCGATAATAAGAGATCTAAACACATTTAGATACCTAAACACATATTTAGAGATTTTAACACCCCCAGGAGATTGAATTTGAAAATTCAAAATGATATTAATGGCAGTTTCAACAATGCAATTCATCCCATTCACAAGACCAGTACTGGAGAACAGGTTTTCAGATTCAAAAAATCAATAGTTATCCAGTTACCTGAAAAAAGGAATGCATTGACTGCTTCTTGGCTTAACGGTGGCTACCGTGAAGATATTCATTCCATCTTCAACCACCAACTAAATCAAGATGAACTTGATCATCTGGAAGATGGTGGTGTTCCTGATTTTATGAAAAACCTTGCCAGGGATCTGGGCACGGACCCAGATAGAACTGCTGGTTTTTTAACTGTTGCTGATATGGATAACGTGGCCATAATATGTGAAAAATTCAGGGAGATAGAAGTTACTTCAATTGTGACTGCAGGAATTGAAGTCAATGGTGGCAGGGCTGGAGATGATGCATCCTACTATGAATTAAATGGAAAGTATGAATTCAGGGTGGGTACCATCAACACCATCATCATAATCAACTCCCATCTTTCTGGAAGTACCCTTTTAAGATCAGTGATGACTGCAGTGGAGGCCAAGACTGTTGCCCTCCAGGAACTCATGGCCCCCAGCAAGTATTCAGAGGGTATTGCCACCGGTTCTGGAACTGATAACATAGCTGTAATCTCCAATCTTGAAAGTGAAAACAAGTTGAGTACTGCAGGTAAACACTCCAAGCTGGGGGAACTCATCGGCAAAAGTGTGATTAAAGCTACTAAAGAAGCTCTGTCCAAACAGAGTAATTTAAACCAGGATTCTCAGGGTGATATGTTAGTACGATTGGAACGTTTCGGAGTTAATCCAGAAGATTACTGGAAACACGTAAAAAACGCTTACTCTCAGCAGGATAATGCAACATTCATGCTTAATCTTTATGAGTTTTCCAAAAATCCACTGGTTGTATCTCTGGTTGCATCCATCCTGCATATTATGGATGAAATAAAGTGGGGGCTGATTCCAGAGCCTACTGGTAAAAAAACAGCAATTTCCATAATAAAAACACTACCTTCAGTTTTGAAGATGGAAAAACAGCCAGATTATGGTGAACTGGTGGATCCAAATGATTCCATTATCCGGAACTGGATTAAAGTCAGTTCATGGTGTATTGTAAAATCAAGCCCATTTTATTGTAAATAAAAAGGTTTGTAAATAAAAAGGAAATTTAAAAAAAATATATTAAATTAGTAGGAGTAATCTATTAAATTAAGTATTTTTCTCCAGTACAACCTTAATTGATGGCTTTAAATAAGGGGTTTTAAAATTCTCCCCTGATTTTCTGTTTTTTAAATTCTCATTTTCTGTATCATCCTCTTCCAGTTTTATTACTATGGTTTCAGATTCTACTGCTCCAGGGTCTTTTTCAATACAGTCTTTGACTTTAGACTGGATTGCTGCTACATCTTCCACATCGATCATGCTCACTATTTCCATCTGCTGTTGGAAACGTTCAATAGCATCATCTGGTAAGTTTTCCACAAACGGAATGGCTCCTGTGGCACCAACTATCTTCCTTTTTTCTGCATCCACACCACCAGCATGTAATGCTTCAATACTCTGGCCAGTGATGTGTCCCTGTACTTCTGACCCGCAAAGTACCAGGAATCTGATGTTGGGATTGGAAATAAGGTTAGCCACCATTTTCTCGATTCCCAGATTCTCTGTCTTGCATGGTCCTGCAATGGCTGCCCCAGCATCCACCAGCACTTCTTCAATATGGGATGCCAGTGTAGTACCAGCAACGCAGCTTTGTGGATCTCCTACCACGTAATCTCCATTAATAACAGGCCATCCTTCTGCAGGTTCTTTTTTTTCAACCAGAAATAACACTTCCTTGTCTTTTAAAAATTAAACTCTTTTAATAAATATTCACAGTTCAGTGATATAAATATTTCCATTTTACTTTAAAATTATTAAAGTAAAATTTAAAATTTGTTGATTAATAGAGTGCAAATGGAGTGTTTGGGATTAAAAATTCAATCACACTTTAAAAAAAGAAAAAAAGAAAAAGGGGAAAATTGTTTTTATTAACTAGAACTTACCGCCTTTATAGAAGAATCCAACTCCACCTAATGCCAGAACAGCTATCACTCCTACAACGGCATAAAGCCCCCATGGAGTTCCATTTGAACCTTGTGCACCGGCTTGGGTAACTTCATAGGCTTTTTACATCACCCGGTTGAGTTCCAACAGAACCACTGGTTGAGTTAGTCACAGTAGCTGCACTGACATTAACACCTGAAACATTAGCCCCGTTGGATGATCCAAGTAAACCAGTTCCACTTCCATTGGAGGAACTGATTAATCCAGTTGGGGAGGAAGATCCAGTTCCGGAGGGATTCGAACCACTGACAAACCATCTTCTGACAGTTTGTAGTGCATTCTCACCTTCTTCTCCACCCTGTTGAAGAGTTCTAAACTGACTTTCAGTTACAGTACCCGTATAAGTTGCAGTAGTTTGCGGTGGATTTCTGACTCTAGAATTAGGTATTCCATTGTACAAATCAATATAAGCATGTATCTGGGCTTCTCGTTTAGCATCACTGGTTGTGAGATCACACACATCAATATCAGCCCAACTAAATGTGATTATGTACACTGTGCCTGTATTTGTATTTGTATTGCTGTCCCATACTACCAGAATTCCTTCTTCAGTTCCACCCTGTATCAGGTCTGAAGTAACTTCATCACTGGGCAGTCTCTGGTTCATGTAAGTTCCCATTCCGGGAGAAACACCAAGTAAGTAAATCAAGCTGTCATCTTTGCAGTAAGATACTGTTAGCTATGTAGTTGTAACTTTAACCTTCACTTAGAAGTATGTTGTTGAAGATGTAGTCAGTTATGAAAAATATACTGGTAAAATTGTTTTTTTAAAAAAAGAAGAAGTGGGAATTTTTTTTTAAAAATCCCCTACCTTTTATTTATCCCACGTAAACTGTCTGCTGGAATATGTTGTTGGCTTCGTTGGCTTCAGTGATTTCATTGTTTCGGTCAGTGTTTATATTTAAATTGTAGTCTCCTGTTGTGGTTGGTGTCCAAGTCCAAGTGAGTGTGGTGGTGGCTCCTGCTGCAAGGTTAGTGACTCTTTGTGTTCCGTTACCTGCGAATTTCACGTTGAAACTGCTGGCATCACCGCTACCATTGTTAGCTACTGTAACGGTTACAGTGTAGGTTTGTCCGGCTACGGGGTTGGCTGGTATTCCAGTTACATCGGTTATGGTGATGTCTGGTCTAGGGTCGGTTACTTTCACTGTTTGTGTGTATATGTTGTTGTTTTCGTTTGCTTCGGTGATTTCGTTGTTTCGGTCGCTGTTTATGTTGAATGTAACATCTCCTACAGCAGTTGGTGTCCAGGTCCAGGTTAGTGTGGTGCTGGCTCCTGCGGCTAAGCTGTCAATGCGTTGTGTTCCCAGTCCTGCGAATTTCACATTAAAACCAGTTGCATCAGTCTGTCCGTTGTTGGTTATAGTGGTGGTTATGGTGTAGGTCTGTCCTACCACAGGATTGACTGGTATTCCATTTACATCGCTGATAGTAATGTCTGCTCGTGGGTCAGATACTGTCACGTTATGTTTGTAGATGTTGTTTGCTTCGTTTGCTTCTGTAATTTCATTGTGTCGGTCGGTGTTTATGTCGAACTGGAATGGTCCAGTGGTGGTGGGTGTCCAGATCCAGCTTAAAACTGTGCTGGTACTTGCTGCTAAACTGTTTACACGTTGTGTTCCGATTCCTGCGATTTTCACGTTGAATGCAGCAGCATCGCTAACACCATTGTTGACGATGGTTGCATTGATGTTGTAAATACCTCCAACAACTGGGTTGTTAGGTAGTTGAACATTGTCAATGCTTAAATCGGGTTTACCCACTTTAATCAGGTTAGACTGAGTTAAGGTGTTGTTCCCCGCACTATTCCCTGCAGTTAAAGTCACGGTGTATATGCCTTCACTGGTATAGGTCCAGGTTGGGTTTTGTATTGTGCTGTCTATGTTACCGTCGTTGTTGAAGTCCCAGGCCCATGTGGTGGGGTTATTGGTGGTGGTGTCGGTGAATTGTACTGTTAAAGGTGTGGTTCCATTGGTAGGGCTTGTGGTGAAATTAGCTTCTGGTGTTGGCAGGTGACACACTATCTGGAGATACGGTCGCTGTGCAGTGGTTGAATATTCACTGCTTCTGAAGTATGCATACTGGTTACTTGAAGATTCATTGCTCAGTGCGAGCATCCATCCGTAGTTCGCTGTGCCCTGTAGATATGCCAATACATCTGGTGTGACATCCCATGTTACCCAAACATTGGCTACTGAGCCGGGGTTAGTTATACTTGTTGCTATGGAGTTAACTGTGGGCTGGTTATTCCATTTGACTCCAGATTCAGTCCATTCTCCAGTTATACGGTATGCTGATATGTTTCTATCTCCTGCTCTGGATGACATGTAAGCATATAGGGTGGCGGAGTCGATTACTGCTCCTTTTGGGATAGAAGATAGGTCAAATGTTATTAATGTTCTGTAAATGCCTCCACTTGTAGTAACTCTTGCGTAAATGGTGGTTGATGTACCATAATTGTTGTTTGCACTTGTTGATAGGACATATGAGTCTGTATCGGTTTGATAAATGATGGTGCCTGCCGATATGTAGTTGGTTTTTACTTCTTCGTCTGTTCCTCCTGGTCCAGTTACTGTTAGTTTTACTGTGTATGTACCAGGGTTTTGATAGGTGTATGTGGGGTTTTGTTCTGTTGAGTCTGTGATTCCGTCGCCATTAAAGTCCCAGGCATAGTGGGTTATGGTTCCGGTGGATGTGCTGTTAAACTGTACTGGTAATGGTGTTATTCCCATTGTGGTTGTTGCAGTGAAACCAGCCACTGGAGCCGGGTAATTAACTGTAACATAATTGGTTTTCACCTCTTCATCTGTTCCCAGTGGTCCGGTTACTGTTAATTTGACGGTGTAGTTTCCTGCGTAGAAGGTGTGTGTGGGGTTTTGTAGTGTGCTGTCGGTGATTCCGTCACCATCAAAGTCCCAGGCCCATCCAGTCACGTAATTAGATGATTGATCTGTGAAATGCACAGTAAAAGGTTCAAATCCGCTTTGTATGTTAGATGTGAACTGGGCTATTGGTGGTTCCTGTGCGAAGACAGTGATATAATTGGTTTTCACTTCTTCATCACTACCTCCCGGTCCAGATACGGTCAGTTTGACAGTGTGTGTTCCGGTGGAGTTGTAGGTCCATGTGGGGTTCTGTTCTGTTGAGTCTGTGATTCCGTCGCCATTAAAGTCCCAGTTCCAACTGGTAATGGTTCCAGGCACAGTCTGGTTGCAAGTATCTGTGAACTGGACAGAGAGTGGTGTTAAACCCTGTGTAACATTGCTAGTGAACTCAGCCACTGGAACTGGATAGTTAACAGTTACCAGTTGGGTACAGTTTATGCCATCGGCTGTGGCAGTGATGTAGGTAGTTCCTGGTGTAAGTGCAGTGAATAATCCGTTGCTGTTGATGGTACCAACTGATTCATTGGATGAAGTCCAGGTGAATACCTTAGATAATTTTCCATCATATTGGCTATATGCTTGTGCAGATAACTGCAATGTGTTACCTGATTTCACATTGGCATCAGCTGGTGTGATTTTTATATTGCTGAATATTTCTTCATCACCTATCACCCAGATATTGTCAAGGAAGAAATTAGCAGATGCCCAGGATGTCTCTGAATAGGCTTGTATCTTAAATGTATGGTTTCCTGGTGATATTTTAGATAGATCAATGGCATAACGGTTCCAGTTTACTGATCCTGCAAGTGGAATCGTAAGGATTTCCTGCCCATCCAGATACACCTTTACCCAGTTATCATAACTGTAAGATGTTGTTGCACCTGCTTCGAAACGTAAAGTTTTTGCTCCTTCTAGAATGTTGATGGTTTTTTGGGCGGAGACTGTTGATCCAGCAGCATTACCATTGATACTGAAAGATCCTTCATAAGCTGTTGTACTAAGGGAAGACCCAGAAGTGATCCATCCATCCAGAGATTCACATGCATCATGCCATGTTGCAAAAGGAATGGTTATATAATTATTTTTGGTTTCTGTGTCGATTCCTCCGGGGCCGGTGACTTTGAGTTTGACCGTGTAACTATCAGGGGTAGTGTAAGTCCATGTAGGGTTTTGTTCTGTGCTATCGATTATTCCGTCGTTGTTGAAGTCCCAGCTCCAACTAGTTGCATTTGTAGACTGATCAGTAAATTGAACTGTTAAGGGGCTGGTTCCATTGGTTTTGTCGGCTGTGAAGTTTGCCACTATGTCTGATTGGTAGGTTAATGTTAGTATAGCGTTGGCTATGGACATATAACCGCCGTTTGGTACTTCAATTATGTTGGTTCCGTTTCCTATTGCTGTGGTGTTTATGTTGTAGTATTTGAATGCAGGGTCGCTTCCACCGGTGCTGTTTATGTTGAAAGTTTGTCCATTGAGGAGTATGCTGGGTGAGTCGTTATCACCGGAGGGTAATGAAAGGGTAATTTGTGCTGTGCTGATATTATTGGTGGTTACGTTCTTGAAATAGGCGTGACCAGGTCCTTCGGTGGCACCATAGCCACTGTAGCCTGGAATTATGTCGAATCCTTCATTTACCCAAATTTCTTTGTATGGTTCGCTGTCTAACTGGTAAACTACGATTAGGATTGTGGCGTAGCTGGCACCTCCAGTTGAGGTTAAAACTGCTGTGTTGTTGCCTCCGAGTTTGAAATACTTCGTTACGTCAAAAATATCTTGACCATCATTTCCATCAGCATAGTGGGCAGTCTGATTCACGCTGTTACCATTAAAAGTCAATGTGTATCCGGGATAACCATACCAGGTCCAGGCTTGATATAAACGAGCCGATAAAATGGTTGCACCTTCTGGTATGTTCAGGTCACTGGCAGTGTAGGTCACAGTACCAGTACCAGGGGTGTTATGGGCAAACCAGGTGTAACTAGTTCCACCATTGGACACAATGAGGCCTATATTTCCTTCTGCATAATAACCAGTTATGATGTCGGTGGTTCTGGTTGTGTTAAAGGTTTTACTTTGAAGTGGTGATGTGTTTCCACTTTCATCCACAGCAATAAATTTCACAATGGTACTAGCTGCTGGTGGAATAGTGAACGGACCACTATAAGGAGTACTCGATGTGGTGGGGTCAGTTCCATCGGTGGTGTAGTAAATTTTTGGGTTGGGGTCTGCATTATCTGTGGTTTTTAAAGTTACTGTTGTTTCGCTTAAAGTAGCAGTAGCATTCGGTGGATAAGTATCTGTCACGTTATAGGTCTCAGTCTGTACAGGTGATATATTACCACTTTTATCTGCAGCAATGAACTTCAATATAGTTGACTTAACCAGGGTAATGTTGCCTGTGTATTTTCTGCTTTCTGTTGTAGGGTCTGTGCCATCAGTAGTGTAATATATTACTGGTCTCTTATCGAAGTTATCTATGGCTGTTAATGTCACTGTAACTATTGAATTAAAGTTTCCACTTATGGGGCTAGCTGTGACTGTTGGGCTTTCTGTATCATTAGGTGTTATTGTCACTGTAATATAATCGGTTTTAATCATTGAGTTATTGCCCTTCTTATTAGACACTACTAATTTGACAGTGTAAGTTCCGGGCGTGGTGTAAGTGTAGGTGGGGTTTTGTTGTGTACTGTCGATGGTTCCGTCGTTGTTAAAGTCCCATTGCCATGATGATGGATTTTCAGTGGAAGTGTCTGTAAATTGCACTGTTAAAGGAGCATAGTCCGTCAAAACATCAGCAGTGAAGTTAGCAACCGGGGGAATAATATTTAAGGCATACAATTTACCATCACTACTTCCAATATAGATGGTTCCATCTGATCCTATGGAAGGTGAACTTTGTATTCCAGCTCCAGTGGCAAAGGTCCATTTGAGTATTCCGTTATTGTTAAATGCGTAGAATTTACCATCCATACATCCGATATAAACTGTTCCATCTGCATCAATAGCTGCTGAACCATATATATAATGTCCACTTGTTGTTCCGACAGCTTTAGCCCATTTAAGTGTTCCATCTGAATTTATTGCATAGAAATTATTGCCCCAGTATGGACTTTCTATGTTTCCAATGTAGATTGTCCCATCTGTCCCAATAACTGGTGAGCCAGTATAACATTGGTCACTAAAGCTGTAATTCCATTTGAGTGTTCCATCCGGGTTTACAGCATGTAATGCAAAGGCTGTACTTGCAACGTAGATGGTTCCATCAGGTCCAATTGCTGGTGAACCCTTTATTGAATAAAATTCGGCCAATAAAATAGTCCATTTGAGTGTTCCATCTGGATTTACTGCATATAAATTACTACCACTAGTGACGTATATAGTTCCGTCTGTTCCAATAACTGGAGTGTAACTTCCTGCACCGTAGCTCCATTTGAGTGTTCCGTTTGCTGTTAATGCATATAATCCCCCACCGGCGACATAGATGGTTCCATCTGTTCCTATCTTTGCTGCCCCCTGTATGGATCCTCCAACTGTGTAATTCCATTTGAGTGTTCCATCTGGGTTTAAGGCATATAGTTTTTTATCGGTGCTGCCGATGTAGATGGTTCCATCTGATCCTATAGTGGGTGTATATACTGAACCTCCAGTGGTATGGGTCCATTTGAGTGTTCCATCTGGGTTTAAGGCATATAGTTTTTTATCGGTGCTGCCGATGTAGATGGTTCCATCTGCTCCAATGGTAGCTGAACTGTCTGAACTTATTGCACCGCCAGTGGAATACTTCCAGGCAAGGTTGCTAATTTCTGTGCCAGTGTAGGTAGATTGTCCGGTGCCTTTGAGATTTCCACCGAAAGTGGGCCATGGTGAGTCTGCAAGTCCAGTTTCAACTTTTCCCTCACGAATAGTAAGTGTGGCCAGAACACTCTTGAATGAACCACTTCCTGCAGTGTAGGTTAGTGTGCTATTATTGCCACGGGTCACTGTAGCGGTTACATCCCAGGTGTGGGTTACAAAGTAATTTATTGGTGCTACAGGATCTGTTCCATTATTAGTTACTCCATTGAAATTGTAGCTTCCATCTTTGCTACTAAGTGCTACAGTGTTCAGGGTGGCACTCGCTATATTTTCGGTTATCGGGCTGGTTTCAAATGTGGTCTGACTGGTTTCGCCACTGCTTATCCAGTCCTGCCCATCGTTGACCCAGTAGTGTACTGTGTCGTTGTCTGTGTCGTTGTATGCTGCCACCAATGTGATCATTTTTAGTCGTCCGTCAAAGGTGTCAGTTCCTACCTGCTGGGTTTTGACGTAGATTGATGGATGTGTACAGTTTATCAGTCCGGTTACGTCGTACCATAGTTGGTAGTCGCTGTAGACTCGGAAGCAGTGGTTGTTTATCCAGTAGATAGTTCCGTCTGTTGAGTAGTTGGTGCTGGTTAAGATTTCGTTGCCCAGTGTGGTTTCGTATACTCCGTCTCCATTTCCATCTAACAATATTGTGGCATTTACTGGCCAGTTAGCACTTCCACTACCACTGTAGATGTTCACGTACACTTTGGCGTATTCTATGCTGGTGTATGTGGGTATGTTGTATGTTGTGTTGAATTCCCGGGTAGTGGCGCCTGTGGGTTGATCAGCGAATGGTACAGGTTGTGTTGTGTTTACATATAAATCTCCTGATACTGTACCATTTTGTGTGGTGTTAAGTGGTGTGTTTGCTGCTGAGACTGCTCCGCAGAGCGTTAACATTATTAGAATTGTTAAAAACACCATACTTGCTTTAAGTTTCATACTGGTTCCACCTCCCTTGATTTGTTATATTTTTTATTTCCAATTTGAAAATCCTCCTAATTCCTGTTATTATTTCCATTCTTTAAAAAAATCTATAAAAATTCTTTTTTTTGATAAAAACTAAAAATATATGTTTTTAATTCCAGTTTAAAACATTAATACGGGCTAATTAAAACTAAAAAAGTATTAATGATCTAAAAATAACTCTTACTATCAGTTGTCACCCCCTTTTCAATTTTCTAAACCTATTACAATTGTTACTGTTCACAAACTCCAATATAATACTTTTTATTTTAATTTTAGTATTATTTTAAATGGGCTATGGTACAATGAGTATTAATTAAAATAATTTTATTACACAATATTTTGCAGTTGCGTGGTCTGATTTTTGGAAGTGAATCTAAAATTAGAATAGTGTCTTAGAATTTAGAATACGGGTAAAAATTGTTTTTTTTAAAAAAAGAAGAAGGGGGGATTTTCTTTTTTTAAAATCCCCTAACTTTATTTATCCCACGTAAACTGTCTGTTGGAATATATTGTTGGTTTTGTTGGCTTCGGTGATTTCGTTGTTTCGGTCGGTGTTTATATTTAAATTGTAGTCTCCTGTTGCGGTTGGTGTCCAGGTCCAGGTTAGTGTGGTGGTGGCTCCTGCTGCTAGGTTGTTTATGCGTTGTGTTCCGTTACCTGCGAATTTCACGTTGAAACCGCTGGCATCACCGTTACCAGTGTTAGCTACTGTAACAGTGATGGTGTAACTTTGTCCTGCTACGGGGTTGGCTGGTATTCCTGTTACATGGGTGATGGTTATGTCTGGTCGGTTGTCAGTTACATTCACAGTTTGTGTGTAGATGTTGTTGTTTTCGTTGGATTCAGTCATTTCATTGTTTCGGTCGCTGTTTATACTGAATGTGTAATCTCCAACTGTGGTTGGTGTCCAGGTCCAGGTTAGTGTGGTGGTGGCTCCTGCTGTTAGGCTGTTTATGCGTTGTGTTCCTATTCCTGCGAATTTCACGTTGAAACCAGTTGCATCTGTCTGTCCTTTGTTGGTAATGGTTGTGGTAATGGTATAGGTTTGTCCGGCTATTGGGTTGGCTGGTATTCCCTGTACGTTGCTGATAATGATGTCTGCTCGTGGGTCGGATACTGTTAGGTTCTGTTGGTAGATGTTGTTGGCTTCATTGGATTCAGCGATTTCATTGTTTCGGTCACTGTTTATGTCGAACTGGAAGGAACCAGTAGTTGTTGGTGTCCATATCCAGCTTAAAACTGTGCTGGCTCCTGCTGTTAGGTTGTTTATGCGTTGTGTTCCGATACCGGCGAGTTTCACATTAAAAGCACCTGCATCACTTAGGCCATTGTTCACAATAGTTGCTGTGATGTTGTAGATACCTCCAACAACGGGGTTGTTGGGTAGTTGAACATCTGCAATGCTTAAGTCAGGTTTACCCACTTTAATCAGGTTAGACCGGGTTAGGGTGTTGTTCCCTGCACTGTTTCTGGCAGTTAAAGTTACGTTGTATATGCCTTCACTGGTGTAGGTCCAGGTTGGGTTTTGTAGTGTGCTGTCGATTATTCCATCGTTGTCGAAGTCCCAGGCCCATGTGGTGGGATTATTGGTGGTGGTGTCGGTGAATTGTACGGTTAATGGGTCAGTTCCTTTGATGGTGTTGGCTGTGAAGTTGGTGACTGGTGCAGTGTACATGGTTAGTGTTAGTATGGCGTTTTGTATGGAGTAATAAGGTCCTTCGGGGTATTCAATTTCGTTGGTGCCGTTTTGTAGTGCGGTGAGTATGTTGAAGTATGCACATGCTGGGTCGGTGGTGTCGGTGCGTCCAGTTGTTGAGAGGTTTTGTCCGTTGAATGTTATCGTGTTTCCATCGCCCTGTCCGGATGGTAGTATAGCTGTAAGTTGTGCAGAAGATACATTTGTATTGTTTACGTTGTTGAAATAAACATGTCCAGGTCCATGATTGGAACCATAACCACTGTTAGCGTAGAGGATGTCGAATCCTTCGTTTACCCAGATTTTCTGGTAGGGTTCGCTGCTGGAGTTATATACTACTATTAATATTGTTCCGTAGCTGCAACCTCCAGTTGCGGTTAGAACTGCTATGTTATCGTTGTTTTGGTTGAAACATGCTGTAACGTCGTAGAAGTCCTGTCCATCATTTCCATCAACGTAATGTGTGGTGGTAGGTAAAGTGATTCCATTGAACTGTAATGTGTATCCTGGGTAGCCTCTCCAGGTCCAGGCCTGATACAGGCGAGCAGACAATATAGTTGCACCTTCAGGTATGTTCAGGCTACTGGCAGTGAAAGTTGCAGTACCAGTACCAGGTTCGTTATATGCAAACCATCCGTAGTTACCATATTGAACAACTGATACTCCTACATTACCTTCTGCATAATAACCGGTCAGAATGTCAGTTGATCTGGTTGTATTGAAGGTTCGGCTTTGCACTGGGGAGGGGTTTCCACTGAGATCTACTGCTATAAATTTGACAACAGTGGTAGTTGCACCTGGAATACTAAATGGGTCCTTATAAGGTGTGCTGTTGGTTTTGGGGTCTGTTCCATCAGTTGTGTAATAGATTGTAGGGTTCGGGTCTGAGTTGTCTGTGGCGGTCAAAATCACCTTGTTTACATCTTGTGTAGCGATTACGGTTGGTGCTTCTATATCAGTGATATTGTATGTTTCAGTTTGTACCGGGGATATGATACCGTTTTTATCCACTGCAATGAATTTCAGGGTGGTAACGGCAAAGTTTGGTAGGGTGATAGGTCCTGTGTACAGTGTGCTTGCTGTTGTGGGGTCTTCCCCATTGGTAGTGTAGTAGATCAATGGATTAGGGTCTGCATTATCGGTTGCAGATAATGTCACAGTTGTGTTTATGTTGTAAGTTCCACTAACATGATTGGCAGTGACTACGGGTGCTTCTGTGTCGTTGATGATGTAGGTTTCAGTTTGTACTGTTCCAATGTTAGCAAATTTATCTGCACCTATAAATTTCAACGTTGTATTCTCGTTGATGGTAATGGGCCCTGTGTATTGTGTACTTGCTGTTGTGGGGTCTTCCCCATTGATAGTGTAGTAGATTTTAGGATCTGTGTCTAAATTATCGGTTGCAGATAAAGTCACCTGGAATGCTGAAGTGTAAATTCCACTTGAAGGCGTGACTGTAACATTTGGTGCTTCGTGGTCATCTGGAAGTGCGTTTACGGTGATGTAATCGGTTTTTGTTATGGAATTGCTTCCACCTAAATTGGATACTGTTAATTTTACAGTGTAAAAACCAGTGGTGTTGTATGTCCAGGTAGGGTTTTGTTCTGTACTGTCAATTATGCCGTCGTTGTTGAAATCCCATGCCCATGTTGTCGGAACGCCATTGGTGGACTGATCAGTGAAGTGCACAGTTAGGGGTACATAATCGCAGACCCTATCACAAGTGAAATCGGCTACAGGGGACCTTATATCAAGTTTTACCATAAATCCGTCCTGACTGGCACCTGTAGATGGTTCATATCCTCCTGGTGTTGTTTGATATGCTCCTGGTGTTGTTGGAAATATATAAGTACCAGTCTGTCCCGTAATGTAGGCATTTCCTTGATTATCTACAGCTATACTATTCCCTTGTTCTATACCCAATGTACCGTAATAGGTGCTGTAAACTAGAACAGTTCCGTTAGTATTCAACTTTGAAATAAAAGGATCCTGGAAACCACCCATGAACCTTGTTTGGTATGCTCCTGTGGTGGTGGGGATACTATCTGTGTATCCTGTGATGTAGGCATTGCCAGAGTTATCCACTGCAATACCATATCCGTATCCAGATCCCGTTCCTCCGAGGTAGGTGCTGTACAACAGATCAGTTCCGGTAGGATTCAGCTTCGTTACAAAAACATCATTACTACCACCTCCAAAACTTGGTTGGTATGTTCCGGTGGTGGTGGGGAAGTTCGTTGAAGAAGTGGTTCCTGTTACATAGGCATTTCCTGCGTTATCTGCTACAATACTATAACCTTGATCACTACTGGTTCCTCCGAGGTAGGTGCTGTACACTAAACCATTTCCGTTAGGATTTAACTTGGTTACAAAAACATCAGAGCCAGAACTGCCTGCTCTGCTGCTTTGGTATGCTCCAGTGGTGGTGGGGAAGTTCGTTGAAGAAGTGGTTCCTGTTATATGGGCATTGCCAGAGTTATCCACCGTAATACCACGTCCAGTGTCTGTGCTGGTCCCTCCGAGGTAGGTGCTGTATACCAGGACTCCACTACTATTAAACTTGGATACAAAAGCATCATTACCTGTGCCACTACTAGCTTTGGTTATTTGGTATGCTCCTGAGGTTGTGGGGAAGTTGGTGGATCCTGTGGATCCTGTGATGTAACAGTTTCCATTATTATCTGCAGCAATACCATATCCATAATCAGTACCTGTTCCTCCGAGGTAGGTGCTGTAAATTAGAGTTCCATTGCTGTTAAATTTAGCCAAAAAAGCATCATAACTCCCACCACCATAAGTTATTTGATGTGAATCACTAGTGATGGGGAAGTTCCCATTTGTATATCCTGTGATGTAGGCGTTTCCTATGTTATCCACCGCAATACCATATCCATAATCAATTCCAGTTCCTCCGAGGTAGGTGCTGTAAATCAGGTTTCCGCTGCTGTTAAATTTAGCTAAAAAGGCATCACGTCCCCCTGCGTTAGAGTTTTGATATGCTCCCGGGGTGGTAGGGAAATCAGCAGACTCGGTGTATCCTACAATATAAATATTTCCTGCACTGTCCACTGCAATACCCTGTCCGTTTTCAGTTCCGGTTCCTCCTAAATAAGTTGAGTAGTTGTGTGGTATGACTGCGATGTAGTTGGTTTTGGTTTCGGATACTGTTCCACCTGGTCCGGTTAGGGTGAGTTTCACGGTATATGTTCCGGGAATGGTGAAGGTGTAAGTTGGATTTTGCACGTTACTATCGGTCACACCATCATTGTTGAAGTCCCAGGCCCAACTGCTTATTATTCCAGTTGAGTTATCTGTGAAATGTATGGTTAGGGGTTCATAGCCACTAGTATTGTTAATAGTGAAATTGGCTACTGGAGGTTCAGTATATTTTTCCCGAATAGTTAGAGTAGCAAGAACGTTCTTCAATGATCCGCTGGCAGCAGTGAAACTTAGTGTGCTGCTGTTTTCACGTGTGACATTGGCTGTTACATCCCAACTGTGGGTTACGAAGTAGTTAATGGGTGCCACGGGGTCCGTTCCGTTGTGTGTTTCGCCGTTGAAATTGTAGCTACCATCTTTACTGGAGAGTGCGACAGTTTGTAGTGTGGCATTGGCTATATTGGCATTGACTGTGCTGGTGTTGAATGTTGTTTGGCTGGTTTCGCCGGTGTTTATCCAGTCCTGTCCGTCGTTTACCCAGTAGTGTACTTTGTCTTGGTCTCCGTCGTTGTAGGCTGCGATGAGGGTGATCATTTTGAGTCGCCCGTCAAAGGTGTCAGTTCCTACCTGTTCTGTTTTGACGTAGATTGATGGATTGGTACAGTTTATCAGTCCGGTTACGTCGTACCATAGTTGGTAGTCGCTGTAGACTCGGAAGCAGTGGTCGTTTATCCAGTAGATGGTTCCGTCTGTTGAGTAGTTGGTGCTGGTTAGTAGTTCGTTGCCCAGTGTGGTTTCGTATACTCCGTCTCCATTTCCATCTAACATTATTGTGGCGTTTACTGGCCAGTTGTTACTTCCACTACCACTGTAGATATTAACGTATATTTCAGCCCACTGGATATCAGTCCCATTCTGGGAACTGTTGGTGGGAAGGTTGTATGTCTGGTTGAATTCTCGCGAAGTTGCGCCGGATGGTTGATCAGCGAATGGTACAGGTTGGGTGGCATTAACATAGAGATCGCCGGAGACTGTGCCGTTGTGGGTGGTGTTCAGAGGTACGTTCTCAGCCGAAACAGCGCCAGAAAGAACTAAAGTAAAAACTAAAGCTAAAATAAGTAAAGACACAGTTTTCACAGCTTTCTGACTATTTTTCCCCTCCCCCCATTTGTGATTTTTCTTAAAGAATTTCATAATCATTTTTTCTCCCTTTTTTTGGATCAAATCTTTTTTTTTATAGTTTTTTAACTAAGAATTAAAAAATTGAGTTAATTTTCAGGCTTCAAAACTAAAAAAACCAGTATTTTCTACATCTAAAAATTATATATTTCCTTAATTTTCTTTGTATGTGGAAATCAGGAAAAAATCAGTAAAATATTCTAATTTATCCCCCAGTAATCCACCTCATTTTTGTAAACCACCTCCCCTATTACAATTTAATATAAAAATTGATATTACTCCACAACATATAATATTTACTATCTTATAAGTATTACAAACTTATCTGATCAACCATTGTTAGTAATAACTATATTGGTGATGATAACAAAAAACAGCTAAGAACAGGATATAATATTGCAGTACCGTAATGATGAGTAAATTACACTCAGGAATACATATATAAATGGAGAACAACAACATGGAATCTGTAAAAAGACAAAAATTTCTTATTACGGGGGGTTCTGGATTTTTAGGTATCAACCTAACACGATACCTGGTAAAAAGAGGACATAAAGTTGTTATTTATGATATAGTATCCTTTGATTATGAGGACATGGTTGATGAAGTTCAAGTGGTAAATGGTGACATAAGGAATTTAGGTGATTTAGAAACTGCTTGTGAAGATGTGGATATTATTGTGCATTGTGCTGCTGCATTACCTCTGTATAAAGAAGAAGTTATTTATGCTACGGATGTAGAAGGTACGGGGAATGTTTTGAAAGCTGCAGAAGTAAATAATGTGGAGCGAATTATACACATTTCTTCAACTGCAGTTTACGGTATTCCAGATCATCATCCATTATATGAATCTGATAAGCTGGAAGGGGTGGGACCATATGGTACTGCTAAAATAGATGCAAAAAAAGTATGTGAAAAATACCGTGAAAATGGTATGTGCATTCCCATTATCCGACCCAAATCTTTTATTGGACCCGAAAGACTTGGTGTTTTTGCAATTTATTATGACTGGATTAAAAGCAAGAAAAACGTCCCCATTGTGGGTAATAGGAAAAACAAGTATCAACTTCTGGATGTTGAAGACCTCTGTGATGCAATTTATCTGTGTGCATCCAAGGATAAAACTATTGTTAATGATACATTCAATATTGGGGCCAGAGAATACACCACCATGAAAGAAGATTTTGGAGAAATACTAAGCTATGCAGGTTTTGGTAAAAGGATTATAACCACACCCGCAAAGCCACTTATACTGGTGTTATGTCTACTTGAATTTTTCAAACTTTCACCATTATACAAATGGGTTTATGAAACTGCACCAGAAGATTCATTTGTATCCATTGAAAAAGCAGAAAAAGTGCTGGAATTTAAACCAAAATATTCCAATAAACAGGCTTAATAAGAAACTATGATTGGTATCTTGAAAATTACCAGTACTATCAGGATAAAACCGGAATTTCCCACAGGGTCCCATGGAAACAGGTCTACTAAATTTTTTCAAGATTTTTTTCTAGAAAGAGTGGAGTTAAGGTCTGAAATTTTTAATTAATTCATTAAAAATGCTTTGTGATTCATTATGGCTGTTGTGATTCATTAAGAGTGCTTGTGGAATTGGAAATTTTCAAACCTTCCT
This sequence comes from uncultured Methanobacterium sp., assembly GCF_963665055.1. NCBI lineage: Archaea > Methanobacteriati > Methanobacteriota > Methanobacteria > Methanobacteriales > Methanobacteriaceae > Methanobacterium > uncultured Methanobacterium sp. The sequence continues at coordinate 192,889 of NZ_OY762015.1, read as the reverse complement.
GTTTTTTTTGTTCTAAATTTTTTCTACTATTTTTTTATTTATTGGATCAACTTTGATATTGGATCTATTCATTACAAAACTTACATTACGAAACTTCACATTCCTTTTGCAGCCATGAGCAGCTCAAGGTTACTGCACAGTTTGCTTCACTGGATCTTAATGGATCCTGAATGCTGTGGGGAGCAATGGCCAAATACTGTTGGGTATATCACATAATCTGTGCCATTAACTATTTCATGAACCTCAGGGAGTTATACATCCACCATACTCTATTCTCATTTCAGGTGAAGATCGAAGATTTCAATATTATTTCTGTCAGTTTGGGTGGGAGATTTCTGTTAACTTGTGTGTGGGCCCCGTTATTCTATTAATCTATCCAGTATTTGGATATTATAAATATACATTTTTTACTGAAAGAATTGTTATGCAATAAATTTTTTTAATAAAATATATATTTAGCATACTACTACAATGATTCATGAAAGAAAAGAATCATATTCATATTACTAAACGTATGAATATGTATGCAGGGAAACCAAAGTTATTAGAAAAATCACGTGTTTTTTGATAATCATCTAATCCAATGCAGATCACGTCTGATATGGATCAAATGGTTATTAAAAAGTAACTTATCTGGTGTTAATATTCACCACAAAGAGGTAACAAAAAAGTGAATTCAAGGGAGTTTAACCTCAATTGAACCATAGAAAATATCAAAAGAACAATAAAAAGGTTACAAATGAAACTAAAGTAACACAGAGCACTTGGATGCACTTATTGGATGCATGCTTTTACAGATAGTGGTGGATGAGAATTAATCTAGAAGTATAATCAATCCCACTTTCAGCTGAAAAAGAACAGTTCACTTCCAAAAAAACACATCTTCCTATAATGCATTTTAAAAGGATTATATGTCTATTTCTCTGTTTTACAATTTCCACCTCCATTTATAACCATTTCCGACCATCTTTGATGGAGTTACGATATGAATGGAGTTTCCATCATCTTTGGTGGAGTTAAGATCACTCTGAATGGAGTTTTAAGATCATCTTGGGATTAAGATCATCTTGGGATGAATTTCAAATCACGGGAGTTTAAACTACAATGTCTTTCAATTATTTGGAAATTGAGTCCCTATCTGTGAGCCCACACCTGTGATTTTTGGGTTTATCCAGTGATGATTAAGTTCATCCAGTGATTTTTGGGTTCGCCCAATGGTTGGTTAAATTCAATTGGGTTTCACCATTGGTGGTTGGTTAAATTCAAATTGGGGTTCCAGTTCATTGTGAAATTCAGTGATAAATGTTAAGAATTTCAGTAACAAAAAAATACGTGTTAAAGGCGGAGAAAAATGGAAACATATAAAATTTTAGTAACTGGTGGAACAGGGTTCATTGGTACCAACCTCTCACATGAACTTGAAAGAAGGGGACATGAGGTACTGGTAGCAGATCTACTCCATAAAAATAGGGAAAATTACCAGCGATGTGATGTGCGTAGCTACCGGCAACTTGAAAACCTGTTCAGTGAAGAATACGACTACGTTTACCACCTTGCAGCAGAATACGGTCGCTGGAATGGTGAAGATTACTATGAAAACCTCTGGCAGACCAATGTTATTGGAACCAAAAACCTCATCCGATTACAGGAAAAACTGGGCTTTCGCATGGTATTCTTCTCATCAGCGGAAGTATACGGAGACTTTGAGGGCATTATGAGTGAAGATGTCATGGTTAAAAACCCCCTCCAGGACACCTACCAGATGAATGATTATGCCATAACCAAGTGGGCTGGTGAACTCATGTGTATGAACTCCGCAACCATGCACCAAACAGAAACAGTCCGGGTACGCCCGGTTAATTGTTACGGTCCATATGAAGAATATTCACCCTACAAGGGATTCATCCCCATATTTATTTACAAAGCCCTTCACAACGAACCATACACTGTTTATAAAGGCCATAAACGTATCATTGACTATGTGGGTGATACTGCAGTCACCCTGGCCAATATCACAGAAAACTTCATTCCAGGGGAGGTTTACAATGTGGGTGGCAGGACAGAATGGGAAAATGATATTAAAGACTACTCAGATCTGGTTTTAAATACTGTTGGAGTGGATGATTCCCTGGTTAACTATGAAGAAGCAGAAGATTTCACAACCCATGTAAAAACCATGGACTTTTCCAAAGCAATAAAGGACCTAAAGCATGATCCTAAGGTGGACCCGGGAGAGGGAATTCAAAAAACAGTCCAATGGATGCGATGGTTTTATAGGCTGGACAATTAAGTTGTTTTTAGCTTGAAAACTGAAGGAGATTATTTAATGGATTACTCAAATTACAGTGACAAAACAGTTCTGGTAACCGGTGGAGCAGGTTGTGTTGGGAGTAACCTGGTCCGGAAACTATCCTCCTATACCGGTAAGATCATCATACTGGATAACCTTGACTCATCCTACCCATGGAACATTCCAGACGCAGAAAACGTAAATTTCGTTAAAGGAGATATCCTGGATGATAAAATCTTAAAAAGAGTTTTCAAGGAAAAACCCGACTTTGTTTTTCACCTGGCTGCACATTTTGCCAATCAGAACTCAGTGGATAACCCCGAACATGACCTGATGGTCAATGGGATGGGTGTTCTGAAAGTATTAGAATACTCCCATATGGTGGATGTGGAACGTTTTGTTTACTCATCTTCTGGCTGTGGAGTTTATGGTTTAGATTCTAAAATGCCCTTTAAAGAGCCAGATATATCAATCAGCCTACACACCCCCTACCAGGTAACCAAACTCCTGGGAGAGCTTTACACTAATTATTTCCACAATTTATACGACTTACCCATTGTCAATGCACGTTTTTTCAATGTTTTTGGTCCGGGGGAGGTTCCTGGAAAATACCGGAATGTCATTCCCAACTTCATGTACTGGGCCATGACCCACCAGACCTTACCAATAACAGGGGATGGTTCTGAGACCCGTGACTGGACCTACGTGGATGATATTGTAAATGGACTGATGAGCATGGGAATAGTTGAAGAGGCCATTGGGGAAGCCATAAACCTGGGTTCTGGAGAGGAAACACCGGTTATAGGCATGGCTCACATGGTGAATGAATTAACTGGAAACCCGGAAGGAATCGCTTATGTTGCCCGCAGGGACTGGGATGCCAAGACCCGACTTTTATCCTCCATTGAAAAAGCCAGAAAAATTCTGAACTACCATCCAAAAACTAGCTTCAAAGAGGGTTTGAAGAAAACTCATTACTGGTTTGAAGAAAACTGGGAAAATATCAATAAAAGCGTAGAATTCTGATTTTTATGAAAATACTCGTTGTACAGGAATCCAACTGGATCGAAAGGAACCCCCACCAGCAGCACCACCTCATGGAACGTTTATCATTAAGAAACCATGAAATAAGGGTTATTGATTATGATATCAACTGGAGAGATACTAGAAACCAGGGGTTAATTTCAAAGAGGATAGTTTTTAAAAACGTTCACAAAATCCATGATCAGGCCAGTGTTCAGGTTATACGGCCCGGTTTTATTAAAATTCCTGTTTTAAATTATTTATCATGGGCCTGGACCAATTGGAAAGAGATTAACCACCAGGTAAAAGAATTTAAACCAGATGTTATAATTGGATTTGGTCTGATTAACACCCATATCGCGGCAGGGATAGCTAAAAAACACAATATACCATTTGTTTATTACCTTATTGATGTTTTATTCAATTTAATACCTGAAAAATCACTGCAATTAATAGGAAAACAGATTAATAAAGGTGTTATGAAAAATTCGGATACGATTATAACCATCAACAAGAAATTATCAGAAGCTGCGGTTTCTCTTGGTGCCTGCAGTGACAGAACCATGGTCATAGATGCTGGTATTGATCAGGAAAAATTTAACCCTCAAATTGATGGTTCCCTTATCCGGGAAAAATACGGGGTGAAAGATGATGAACTGCTACTCTTTTTCATGGGCTGGATATACCAGTTTGCCGGTGTGAAAGAAGTGGCTGAAGAACTGGGTAAGGGCCAATATGAAAAAATCAAATTGATGGTGGTGGGTGATGGTGATGCCTATCCTGACCTGGAAAAAATCAAATCAAAATATGATCTGGGCGAAAAACTGATCTTAACCGGTAAAAAACCCTATGATCAGATACCAGAATTAATAGCAGCAGCTGATATCTGTATACTGCCCGCTCATCCTGATGAAATTATAATGCAGGACATAGTCCCCATCAAAGTCTATGAATACATGGCCATGGCCAAACCAGTCATCACCACGAACCTACCGGGTATTCGGGTTGAATTTGGCGAAGATAACGGCATCATCTACACTGAAAAATCAGATAATATTCTGGATGTTGCCAATCAGATCAATCCCCGAGAAATTGGTCAAAAAGCCTTGAATCTGGTCCGAAATAATGATTGGAATAAAATAACTGATAAATTTGAAGATGTATTGAAATTATCATCTAAATAGATTTGAAATCATCTAAATAGATTCAAACAATCATTTAATATATGAGATTATCATTAGATAGATGGAATTATCGTTTTAATAGATCTGGAGGCAATTAATGATTAAAGTATCAATCCATGACACAATCCCCTCCCTCAATAGGTTTAGGGAGCTATCCTTCAATAATAGGGTTATGAGATCCTCCCTCAATTATTGGGTTATGAGATTATTCACTAATAATGGACTTATAATGCTTGTTAAATGTCTCCAGGTCATTTTTAATGTAATAATTATGGTTACTGAAATAATTCTGGTTGCGAGTATTGAAATAAAAAATCGGGTTTGTGGAATTAAAAATTGGGAGTGCAGTTCATGAACATATTACAGGTTTGCCCATCTTTCTATCCCTGTCTGGATTGGGGAGGTGTGGTGGTGGTTGTTTATGAGTTGTCAGTGGAACTTGTTTCCAGGGGACATCAACTCACAGTTTACACCACTGATAGTTGCCCTGAAATAAAAGGAGATAACCACAATCCTCAAAATATTGATGGAATCAAAACATATTATTTTAAAAACATGTTTAAAAAATTACAATCCAAATTCAACATTGCAAATCCTTATAATCTGGGGGGAATACCGCGGAGAGAAATTAAAAACTTTGATGTAATCCATATTCATGAACACCGAACATTTTTAGCGGTTATTGTTCACAGGTATGCTAAAAAACACGGTATTCCCTACCTGATCCAGGCCCATGGATCAGTTATGCAACATACACAGAAAACATTTCTAAAGAAAATATTCGACAGAATATGGGGATATGATATTTTAAATGATGCTTCATGTGTTATTGCTCTAAATGAAACCGAACTTACTGAGTATAATCTACTGGGAGTTCCTATAGATAAAATAAGGTTGATTCCAAATGGAATCAACTTGGAAAAATTTAAAAACTTACCCTGCAGGGGTAAATTTAGAAAAAAACATAAAATAGGTGAAGATGAAAAGATCGTACTGTACCTGGGAAGATTGAACCAGACCAAGGGGATCGATGACCTGATTAAAGTATTTCCCCAAATACTGGATGGTTATCCCGAGACCTGGCTGGTTATTGCGGGTCCAGATGATGGGTTTGGTGATTATCTTCTGGAATTAACCCGGAATATGGATAAAATCATATTGGAAGGTCCTCTTTACAACCAGGAAAAACTGGAAGCATATGTGGATGCCGATGTTTTTGTAACCCCCACATTCTCTGGATTTCCAATAACCTTCCTGGAAGCCTGTGCCTGTGGCACTCCAATTGTAACCACAGATAGAGGAGATAAACTGGACTGGATAGAAGATGTTGGTTTGATTGCTAGTGCTGAAAATTTAGCTCAGGATAAGAATTTGGTGCGTGATGGGAATTTAGTGTGTGATGAGAATTTAGCTCAAGATGAGAGTTTAGCACATAATGGTTTAGCTCAATGTATCCTTAAAATTTTATCTGATGATAAATTAAGCCATAAATTTAGTAAAAATGGCCAGAAATTGGTTAAAGAAAGGTTCAACTGGCAATGTTTATCCCTTGAAATTGAAGAATTATATAAAGAGATCTCGATTTTATGAATGTTTTAACTTTACAGATCACAAATCAGGAAAACAACTGTATGGGTGGTGCTTATGACAGGTACATGACCCTAATCAATGGATTCCTGGAAGAAGGATGGTATGTGCACCACATATCCCCCCGGGGATTTTCAAATCTTAAACATGAATCCTTAACTCATTATGGGGTGCGTGGAATAAATATAACACCCCATTTTTTACCATTTTTCATCCAGACCATTCCCACAATGTTATTTATCAATAAAAAAGTCAACATAGATTTCATTATTGTATTTTCCCCTTTAGAATCCTTAATGGGGGTCATATTTAAATTATTCAACGGTAAAACCAGGTTAATAACTTGCTTCCGGGCAGATTCAGTTTCAAATCTGAAAGCAGATCACAGGAAAGGGAATATTGCACTCACTTTAACTATTAAATTTCTCAATTTAATAGAAAAAATTGCAGTGAAAAGATCAGATTATGTAATTTTCCTTTCTAAAAAGAACCGTGATGATATCCTGAAGAGAGTGAATTATGAAAAAGATGACAAAATCGATGTTATATATAATGGAATTACACCAAGGCTATCCAGCCTAACTTCCGATTACAAAATCGTTAGACATTCTGATAAAAATGTGATTGGATATGTGGGAGCAATGTATGCGGCTAAAGGAGTTTCCCATTTAATCAAAGCATTTAGTAATGTTAAAAAAGTTTTACCAGATGCAACTCTGGTCCTGGTGGGTGAAGGGCTGGATAAGGAAAGATTCATTGAACTAACTGCGGATTTGAACCTGGAAGATAGTGTAATCTTTACAGGGTATCAAGAAAATCCTTTTCCTTATATCAGAGGATTCGATTTAATGATTGTACCCTCCCTGTCTGAAGCATTTGGGATTGTGATCTTTGAGGCACTTTTTGTCCAAACCCCAGTTTTCGGTTCTGATAAAGGGGGCATACCTGAAGTTCTTATATATAAAGAACTACTCTTTGAAGTTGGAAGTCCGGAACTGGAATTGAAAATTCTGGAATTTTTCCAGAATACAGAAGCACATGAAAAGGTTGTAAAGTTATGCAATCAACGTAAAGATGTGTTCATGTTTGATTGGTCACGAAAAATGATAAATTCTATTAAAAAAAGGTTACCTAATGTTGAATAAAAGATTAAACAGTAAATATTTCTTAACAGTCATTTTACTATTCATATTCTGTACCGATATATTGGTATATTTCAATGTACCGGGCTTAAGGGAAATTTTCGGATTCATATTCCTGACAGTTTTACCCGGAATGTTAATAGTTAATTTACTCCATCTGGACCGGTTAAATTTAACTGAAAAAATAGTTCTCTCATGGGGAATAAGTTTATCATTTGTGACCATGGTGGGACTATTAATTAACAGCATAATCCTTTTTGCAGGACATACCAATGCTTTATCACTTGATGTGTTGTTGATCTTTTTTAATTCAATTTTAATAGCTCTAGCGCTGGCTAATTATTTCTGCCATAAGGATAGTTCTTACAGAATTCCCAGTTTATCCTTTAACACCTTGGAATTGGCAATAATCACATCCAGTTTTTATTTAGTGTTAATTAGTATTGTGGGAGTTTATTTACTTGAAAAAACAGGTAACAATATCCTATTGATGATTTTATTCTTAGCAATTGCGATCTTCGTATCATTAATCATATTATTCCGGGATAAATTCCCTAAAAGACTTTATCCCATGGTAATATTTTTTATAGGACTTTCAATCCTTCTCATAATGAGCTTACGTTCCCATCACATCATGGGTTCAGATATACACTTAGAGTACAACCTTTTCCAAAACACTTTGATTAATAATTACTGGAAGATCAGCGATAACCCCACAGTAGTTGATGCCTGTATCACCATCTCCTTGTTACCAGCCATCTACCAGAAAATACTGAACATTGCTCCTGAAATGTTATTTAAATTTTTATTCGTTATTTTATTCTCTATTTCGCCGGTATTAATCTATTTGATCTCAAATAAATATGTTAAAAAGGATTACTCATTCCTGGCAGCATTTTTCTTCATGTCACAGTTGAGTTTTTTCACTGCAGAATCCAACCCCCGGACCAACCTGGCCATTTTATTCGTTATGCTGGCAGTAATGGTTTTCTTCAATGATAAAATTTCCTTACCCAAAAAAAGACTTCTTTTCATTGTATTCCTCATATCCTGTGTCTTATCCCATTACTCCACCTCTTACATCTTCTTTATTATTCTCTTTCTAAGCCTTCTGGTTACTTACTTATCCACTGATTCAATCAATTTAAGCAAATATTTACCTGCGAGTTTGAGTAGATATTTACCGGTGAATTTGGGCAGATATTTGCCCAGTGGATTAACCAAATACTTACCAAAAGGCGCACACCAAAAATCAAAGGATCACCCGGTTGAAAGGATCACCACCCTTAATATGGTAATTTTATTTTTTTCCATCATGTTCTTATGGTACGCTCAGATTACTCAGAAGGCATTTGGATCCGGAGTTAGTTTTTTCAAAACCACTCTGACTGATTTATTCATCAATTTTTTCATATCCGAAAGCAGGGGAACACAGGTACAGGCTCTTGTTGGGCAGGGTATACTGGATAAAGCAATTTCGGCACAGATAGAATTTGTTTTCACCTGGTTACTCCTGGGATTCATCGGACTTGGTATTCTGGCTGTTTTAGTTCACAGAAAAAAGATCATATTCACCAGATATCCTGGAAAAAATTTATTCAAACGTAATATTGATTTTGAATTTTTCATCATGGCATTCATATCAAGTATCCTTTTATTATCCATGGTTATTCTCCCCCACATTGCTAAAGGTTACAGCATGGATCGTTTGTACCTGTTAACATCCACTTTCTTATCCCTGTTTTTTATTTTAGGTGGAGTTATCCTTGCAGATTTCCTGGGGAGACTTAAAAATCAGGAAAATGTCCAGGGTATTAAGGGTACGGATCCTTTCAGAAAGGGTTGGGATCTTAAAAGTTTGAATCCTTTGGGTAAGGGTTGGGATCTTAAAAGTTTGAATCCTTTGGGTAAGGGTTGGGATCTTAAAAGTTTGAATCCTTTGGGTAAGGGTTGGGATCTTAAAAGTTTGAATCCTTTGGGTAAGGGTTGGGATCTTAAAAGTATTGGAAAAAGTGTTCGTAATATACTCTCAATTAAGAATTCTTCACCAAACAGAGGATTTTATATCTTACTGCTGATTCTGGTACCTTATTTCCTATGTGTAAGTGGATTCACTTACAACTTACTGGGAGAAAACAGGTCAGTTTTATCAAACTCAAATGTGGAATCCTATTATGAATCATACATTACTGATGGAGAATCTGCAGGTGCAGAATGGTTAGGTCAGTATAGATACAGTAAATCGAAAATAAGGACGGATCATGCTGGTGCTTATATTATGTACAGCCAGGGAAATCAACCTTTTGGTTCAGTTGATGAAGTGAGTCTTAGTAATTCAGATGTAGTCACGGGTTACATCTATTTAAGAAATAGAAATGTTGATCAGGGCGTATTCGTCTGGAAACACAACATAAAAAAGATCAACAGCACCTATTATGGTAAATACTATATTAAAATTTATGATAGTGGAAATTGCTGTATTATGTTGAATAGAACCCGGTTAAATTCTGTTCAATAGAGTTTCTGTTGATTAGGGTCCTGGTTAAGTCTTGTTCAATGGAGTTTTTGTTGATTAGGGTCCTGGTTAAGTCTGGTTCAATAGAGTTTCTGTTGAATAAAGAAGGTTAAATATAACAATTTAAGAGTGTTAAATTCGTTAGGCGATTTAGAATGATACAAGAGAAACTGAAAGTTGCAATAATTACCAATTACCCTTCTCCTTACAGAATCCCTGTTTTTGAAAAATTATCCCATATTTTTGATTTAACAGTCTATTTTACTCACATGGAATTTGAAGGGGATAAACCTAAAATTAAAGATAAGATGAGAAACTGGGACTTAAAATCCCAGTATAACTTTAAACACAAATTCTTGAAGGGAAAAACCATCAGTTTTCAAAAGAAGATGGAATACGATGTGAACTTTTCCATAGTTAAAGAATTGGATAAGGGATATGATGCTGTAATTATAGGTGGTTACAATACATTCACCACCCAGCTTGCTCTGGTTTTATGTAAAATCAAAAAAATACCGGTAATCCTGTGGTCAGGAAATACTCTGCATAAAAACGAATACAACCTCTTCAGACGATTATCAACACCTATAATGAGTTTTTTAATCAAAAAAACTGATGGGTTCATTGTTTACGGAACGCGTGCTAAGGAGTACATTGAATCCTTTGGTATTTCCCCTGAAAAGATTTCCATAGCCATAAACGTGGGTGATATCAACTTTTTCATGTCTGAAAATGACAGGATCCAATCCCAAAAGGAGGCTCTTAAGGAACATTTCCAGATAGAAACAGAATACAACATTATTTTTGTGGGATCTTTTGTTTATGGGAAAGGAATAACTTACCTCATTGATGCTTTTGGAAAATTCAATCCTAAAAATGTGGGGTTAATATTAATTGGTGGCGGGGGACCATTGAATGATGAAATTACTGCCAAAATACAAGAAACAGATAACGTATATTTCATGGGCCACATAGACCCCCTTGAACTGCCTAAATTTTATGCTATTGCTGATTTGTTCATTGTTCCCAGTTCATTGGATCGTTTTTCAATTGTTATGAGTGAAGCAATGGCTTCGGGCCTTGCGGTTATATCAACCCCTGCAAACGGTGCTTCATGCGACCTCATTAAAGATGACTATAATGGATATGTAATTCCCGAAGAAAGTAGTGAGGCCATTGAATCAGTTTTTAGGAAAATATTTGAAAATCCAGAAAAACTGGAAAAAATGGGTGAAAACTCTAAAAAATGCATAAAAGAAGTTAATAATACGGATAAAACTGTTGAAGGCTTTGTAAATGCTGTTAATTATGTTGTTAATTTGAAATAAGGAGTATAACTTAATAATGGGTATAATTTAATATGGAGTTTATATTAAGGGGTTTAACTCAGTAAAGGGTTAACCTTTTAAAAAATAGGCTAACTTGGCTTTTATCCTGTTAGTGAGCATATTCTACTTTTTAGTATTTCGTTTTTTGTGACTATAAAATGTTTCCAGAAAGAATTTAATTGGAATTTAACATGATACTTTTTAATAATTTAATTTCTTCTTCTTTTATTCCCCCTGAAATTCTTAATAATAAGAAATAAACTGCAGAACATATTAAAGTTGTAAATATAATCATTATAATCCCCTGGGGATTAATGATAACTATTATCAACGACATTATAATGGAAGCAAGAGTGCTTTTTAATATAAACTTAGGGTTAAAATTAAATTTGAAAGATTTAGTTGTATACACCAGTGTAATTAGCGTGGCAATGAAATATGCAATCAGGGTGGATATGGCTGCTCCTAATATTCCAATGTATGGAATAAGAAATATATTAAGCCCTAAGTTTAAGAGGGCAGCAGTTATCCAGATCAAGCCAAATATTTTGGTCTTTTTTTCTAAAACAAGCACATTACTGATAATTGCATGGAATCCATATAAAAGGAAACTCAGTGCAATAAATGGTGTTACTAAATAACCATTTAAAGCAATTTCTGGTGTTGTTAATATTAATAAAAGAGGTTTTGAAAGCATTGATAAACCAAATACCGAGGGTATTGCAAATAATAGGAAAAATTTTAAAGAATAGTCCAGGTAAATATGCATCTGTTTTTCGTTTTTTTCTTCATAGTACTTGGGGAGAATTGAAGGTAGTAAAAGTGAAAATGGTGCCATTATCATGACGATTATGTATCCCAGGGTATATCCAGGGGAATAATAACCAACAAATAATGTACCCATGAGTATACCGATCAAGTAACGATCACTTGAATCCAGTATCCAATAAGATAAGTTTGCAGGGACTGTTGGAATTCCAAATGAAAGATATTCCCGTATATTACTGAATTTAGGAATCTTTAAACCAATATCTTTGATTATTAAAATTGAGATTATGATAAAAATTATCAAATTTGAAATTAACAGTCCAGTAGAGGCAATGTAAATATCGAATCCATTCAGAGCTAAATATGAAACAATAAAAACCGCTAAATAAGTTTGCAATATCAAAAATATTGAATATTTTTTCATCTGCTGGAATGTTCGGAAGTAATTTATCAGTAAACCATTCAAACAGGAAAAAAATGTTAAGGGTATCAGTAAAAGGGCTATGTTACTGTTATTGTTGAAAAGGTAACTGGAAATAGTACTGGAAAATATCAGTAAAATTAATGATATTATGCTGGCTGAAAAAATTAACACAGCAGTAATGGAATAAAAGCGTTCCTGTATCACTGTTTTGTCTTTTTCTGCTGATAAAAACCTTAGCATCGTATATGGCAATCCTAAGTTAGATGCACTGACCACCAGTGCAATTGTAGTGTTTATCTGCACCCATATACCGTAATCTGCGGTTGAAAAACTTTTGGTCATAACCGGGAGAAAAATTAAAGAACTTAAAGCCAGTAATATGTTGGTTAACCCCATTAATCCAATTCTATGCACAAAAAGTTTGTATTCATTCAATTTTTCACCGGGCTTATTTAGTTAAACAAAATCATGTATAACCAGGGCTAAAGTTGATTTTTTCAATGATGAGGTTTATTTTTTTTAGAAAAATCTTTTTAATGATTTTTATAAGGTTTAAAAGACAACATACTCTTATTTTTAACAATAGTATGTTTAAATTTTAATATAATAAATTTTTCGGAAAAACAATTATTTAATCTCTTTTTTTTGAGAAATTATCAATAAAGATCTTTTTAATTCACATATAGGTGGTTTTTTTAAAATTATACAATCCAATATGTCAGGATAAACAAATCACATATGAATGTTAACGTTTTTGTAAAATACAGAATAAATGGTATCTTCCATCCCTGATATCTTTTGAATTAAAACCATGCACAGAATTATAGAAATTATACAATTTTTCATGGGTGTTTATAACTTTAATCACTTTTGTCTTCAAATCGTCAATTTTTGACAATTTAATTTCATTAAACCCTTTAAAACCAGGAAATCCTAAACTTTCAAGGTGTATTATGTCCAATTTTAATATCTCAGAAAGGTATGTGCATGTTTTAAAAGATAAATACTGCATATGTTCTAGGTCAACGTTAAAAATTACTGGATTGGTCTCTTCAAAAGCAAAATGTGCGTTAGGAGTCCAGATAGTCAATATTCCATTTTTATTTAGTAATTGTTCTGCTTTGATAAGTTCATCAAGTGGATTTAATGGGTGTTCAATAAAGTCATTCAATAATATTATATCATAAGTCCCATCAACACTTTTTAAATCACAATTTTTGGTATTTTCGATATTTAATTCATTTTTTATGAATTTAATGGATTCCTCATCGAGATCTATGCCGTTAACTGTTGCACCTAATTTTTGGAAATTAATTAAATTCTGCCCATAACCACATCCAACATCCAGGACTGTTTTTCCTTTTAAGTCAATAATAGAAGTTATTTCACGTACTCGGATGTCAGAATAAGGATGAACTGATAACATTCGATTTGCCCAGTACTCATTTAACTCAACCCGGCGATATTCAGAAAAGTAAGTGTTATAAAAAGTGTTGAGTTCATTTTCGCTGGGTGATGGAGACACAAAAAAGCTACCACAAACATTACAGTATTTAATCTTCAAGTTATCCGGGCGGGTGAATGAAAATTCCCCACTGGAGTTACAGAAGGGACAATTTCTATCAATTAATTTATTTTGATTCCATTCATGAATCTTGCTATACTTTTCTGGTCCGGTTTTATTCAATTCATCACCTAATTTTTCCATTTCATGATTTATTTTACCAACAGTTAATATGGTGAGATACACACCTTCAGAGTGGATAAACAGAAGTGGGAATCACAAATAAATATTGAATTTTCTCTTTAAATAAGATTACGGGTATTAATAATGGGTTTGGGGTTTTAATATTGGGGTTAATGTTTTAATAGCAGGGTTAGGGTTTTATTAGTGGGTTTGGGGTTTTTAATAATGGGTTTGGGGTTTAATGAGGAATAAAAGTGTCAGTTGGATAATATTCCAACTAAACACAGGGATTTAAGGGCATGAATTAACCTTTGAATTTATTATTCATGATATGTGCCTATGTTATAGATGTGTCCCTAAGATTTTTACCCGAGTCCATTATTCCAATGCTCTTTTATATATATTCATTGTTCTTTTTGCTATAATGGTCCAGTCAAATTCATTTTTTACTTTTTTATAGGCTTTTTCTCCCATTAAAATTGGTTTCTGGTCATCCGATAATATTGAGATCAGAGCCGAAGCAAGCAAATCTTCCCTTTGGGGGGGTATTATCAATCCGGTTTGATTATCCTCAATGATCTGGGGGATTCCTCCAACATCAGAACCAACAAGTGGTTTACCACTAGCCATGGCCTCTAATCCTGCAATACTGGTTGCTTCTTTTAATGAAGGTAATACAACTATGGAAGATGAAGTATATAGATTCGGCATTTCATCGTTAGGGACTGATCCTAAAAAAACAATATTATCCTCAATTTTTAGTTTTTTCGATTCATTTTTTATCTTTTCAGATTCGGAACCATATCCGGCAATTAAGAACTTTACATTATTTACTTTCTTTAATACCTGCGGAATCGCTTTGACAAAATATATTACTCCATTTTTAGGTTCCAATCTACGTGGACATAGAACGATTTTTTCTTCTTTTTTTATCCCAGTTATTTCTTTTTTCTCAACTTTTGGATTGAACTTCTTAATATCAACTCCATTAGGGATATAATTAACCCTGGAGGGATTAATTCCTATCTTAATAACGTAATCTTTTAGTTCCAGGCTTGGGCAGATAACCTGATTGGCATGATTTAAGATCCATCGGTAAAAACGAATTCTTTTATTGTTATCAATATTTTCCAGAAAACCAGAAGAATGTTCGGTTTCTATAACAGTTAAACTGGGAAAAAAGATTAAGGGGATGCTGTCATCCACACTGTGGCTGTGTACAATGTCAAATTTTATTTTTGAGTTTAAATCCCGTAATTTGCGCATTACAGAAATTAAATAGTATAATAAACCAGTATATTGATTTTTGGGCTTAAAGAGTTTATGAATGTGAATTCCATCTATTTTTTCGTATTCATGCTGATTTTCTGTTCTCACTGAAATTACGTGGACTTCATTTCCCTCATCTACCAGTGCCTTTGCAAGTTCATATACGTGTGCGGCGATTCCACCAATATTGGGAAGAAAATCCATGGATAAAATGCATATTTTCATTTTTTTACACCTTGAGGACGGTTTACCCACTGATATTTTTGGTTAAAAACACATTATTCCTTCTATGAAAATAGTAAATGTTTTAATCAATTATTTACTTTTACTTGTTTTTTTTATTAAATTACATTTATTATGTATTAAGTAGGTTTATAATCATATCCTATGGCTTTGATTTGATATTAAAAACTCCTATACCACTAAATAATGATTTATTTAAATCTTATTTAAATAATGTGTAACTATAATCTATTATTTTTTAAAAACAGAATTAGAATATGGATTAAAGCTAGATCTGGGGTTTTTGTTCTTTTTATTTTCTTATATAAAAATTTTAAAAAAATAAGTAATGAAATAGTTTTTTAAAACTATTTCTTCCTTTTCCTAACTTACACTGACAGTTTGCAGGTAGATGTTGTTTGCTTCGTTGGCTTCGGTGATTTCGTAGTTACGGTCGGCGTTTATGTTTATGGTGTTGGTTCCGGTTACTGGTGTCCAGGTCCATGTTAGTGTGGTGGTGGCTCCTGCTGCTAGGCTGTCAATGCGTTGTGTTCCGTTTCCCGCGAATTTCACGTTGAATCCGCTGGCTGCACTGTTACCAGCGTTAGCTACTGTAACAGTGATGGTGTAGGTTTGTCCTGCTACGGGGTTGGCTGGTATCCCTGTCACATCAGTGATGGTGATATCTGGTCGGTTGTCAGTTACAATGACAGTTTGTGTGTAAATATTGTTTGCTTCGTTGGATTCAGTGATTTCATTGTTTCGGTCACTGTTTATACTGAATGTGTAATCACCAGCTTTAGTTGGTGTCCAGATCCAGGTTAGTGTAGTGGTGGCTCCTGCTGCTAGGCTGTCAATGCGTTGTGTTCCTACTCCTGCGAATTTCACGTTGAAACCGCTGGCTGCACTGTTACCAATGTTAGCTACTGTAACAGTGAGGGTGTAGGTTTGTCCTGCTATGGGGTTGGCGGGTATTCCCTGTACATCGGTGATGGTAATGTCTGGTCGTGGGTCAGTTACAGTTACGTTCTGAGTGTAGATGTTGTTGTTTTCATTGGATTCTGTGACTTCGTTGTTACGATCTGCATTTATATTAATGGCAAACAATCCAGAAGTGGTTGGTGTCCAGGTCCAGCTTAAGACTGTGCTGGTTCCTGCTGCCAGGTTGCTTATTCTTTGTGTGCCAATTCCTGCGAATTTAACATTAAATGCTCCACTATCTTTGGCTCCATTGTTGGTTATGGTACTGTTTATAGTGTAGGTTTGTCCAACTACTGGATTTGCAGGTAATCCATTAACATTGGTAATTGTCAGATCACTAGGTCCATAAGCAGCCACTAGGATACTACCCAGAACATACATGTTGTCTCCGTAAGTGGTAGTGTTGCCTGGAGTAGGGTCGTAACTCTGGATTCCTGCAGTGTTCAGGCCATTAGTTAGGGCACTGGTTACATCGTAGGTTGAAAATCCAGTTTGTGGTCCGTTCTGGTACTGGTTCCAGAAGCCAGTGTATTCAACTCCGTTGAAGTAGAATTTACTTTTACCATTATCACCGGCTGAGGCCAGTATGGCAATGGCTTTAGCATTACCCAGGTTACTGGTGTTCACATCCTGGAAGTTAGAATTGGATGTTGCTTCAGTATCGTTTACTGAGTAAGTTTCCCTGCTGCAGAGCATGTCGAAACCATCGTTGATGTAAATCTTCTTCATTGTGGTGGTGTTGTCCTGGTAAACTACAATGAGGTATGCTCCGTAGAGTGCGTAGTTGTTTCCTGCCTCTGGAGTTATAGTCATACTGTTACCAGCACTGTTGAACAGACTGGTCACATCATATACGTATAATCCATATGGGAAGTTGTAACTACCGAATCCTTTGGCATCCTTGTAAGTAGCTATTGCACTCACCAAATTACCATTGAAGTTCATGGTCCAGGATGGATCAGCACTCATCTGATTGTAGTTATAACTCTGGTACAGTCGTGCACTAACCACGGTGGCACCTGCTGGTATAACCAGATCAGAAGAAGTCCACTGGTAAGTTTTTTCACTCCAGTTAGCACTGTTGTAGGCAGTGTTACCACTGCTGTAGATCACATCATAATTTCCTTCCCAGGTTTGCTGGGTTTCCATTGAGTTCAGTTTATCTTCATCAGTATACTGTTTACCTTTGTAACCATTGTTGTAAACAGTCAGGCTGGTTGAAAAGCTGTTGTTGGTGGTGTTGGTTTCTGGTATGTTTTTGTTTGGGTTGGCATTGGCATTAACTGGTACACTGTCTCCTCCACTGTGTGATGCAGTGTCGGTCACAGTCACTGTAGTACTGGCCCCTGCAGCAATTGCAGGCACATCCACAGTGTAAGTAACTCCACTAACTTCAACATTCATAGTAGTTGCTTCGGAAGTAACTGTACCATTGTTTTTAACAGTTACAGAAATCACGTTAGGTTCGTTTGCGAAGAATGCTGCACCAGTTCCCACGTTAGGGTTGATACCAGTTATTATCAGGTCTGCACCGTTAACAGTTATGTAACCTGTTTTAACCTCTTCATCACTACCTCCAGAGTTTGTCACCGTTAATTTAACAGTGTAAGTTCCAGGAGCACTGTAAGTGTATGATGGGTTTTTATCTGTGCTGTCAGTGATACCGTCGTTGTCAAAATCCCAAGCATAACTGGACACGTATCCCGTTGAAGCATCAGTAAACTGTACAGCTAAAGGTACATTTCCAATGGTAGTGTTAGCTGTGAAACCTGCAACTGGTGCTGCATCAGCGTATTCAACTACCAGGAATTGTTGTAGTGTGTCCATTCCACCGCTGGTGGTTCCCTGAATTGCAGCTACATTGCCAGTGGCAGTTAAGTAGTTTTTAACATTAGCTACCAGAGCTGAAGCCGTGCTGCTGGTTCCCTGCCAGGCTGCTAGTGCTATGGTGTTGCCGTTGAAGAGTAGGTTTCCTTCATTTGGACCGGCACTACCTGCGAAACTGTGCAGTGTGGCGCTTGTAACGTTAGCCAGGTCAATGGTCATACCTGTGAAATTTGCATAGGCTGTTGCTTCTTCCAGTGTGGTTCCGTAACTGGATTGTGATAGTCCCAGTTCATCGCACTGTTCACCAATGAATATCTGCTTACGGGTTGCATTAGGGTCTGAATAAACTATTGCCAGAGTACTGGGGTACAGGGCATTCTTGTTACCGTCAAGTGGGTTCATGACCAGGCTGTTTTCGCCATTGCGATTGAACAGGCTGGTGACATTGAAAACCATCAGGCCATATTTGTAGTTTGCGTATGCTCCGTAGTTACTCTGGTCAAGGTACCATGCAACGGAACTGTTGGTGATATCCACACCATTGAATACTATGGTCCAGTTAGGGTTTCCGTCATCGGTGTAGTCCCAGTTGTATGGTAAGTACAGCCAAACATCTTCGATGGTTCCGGTGTTGGGCACAGACAGATTACTGCTGTTCCAAATTTCAGTCCTGGTGGTCCATCCTACTCCTTTGTAGGCACTTTCTGGTTGGGTGTAGTACACAATATCCCCACGGATATCATAGACATGCTGGGTGTTGATGTCAGTACCGTTGTACTCGTATAATCCCTGACCGCAATACCCATTATACAGGACCGATTTAAGGGTACTGGTTTTGTTATTATTGGCTTCGTTAGTTTCAAGGATGGTGTTAAGTGGGTCTAATACAACTCTGTAGGTTATTTTAGATACATTGCTGGATCCATAAACTGTATCTGCGGTTATTGGTCGTATTGTGGGGTCAATTAGGCTTAAGGTTGATGCTGTTGCACCTGCTGCCAGTGAACTAATGGTTGTGCTGGCCACGGGTGTGGTTCCACCATTCACATCACTGGCGTAAATGTACACCAGTATGTCGGTGGCGGTGTCTTTTCCCTGGTTTTTTATGCCTGCAACTGTGACTGTGTTGTTTTGACCGGGGAAAACATAAGCCGGAGAAGTGTTAACCAGGCCACTTGCGTACAGATCCACGTTTGGTACTGCAGTGATGTAGCCTGTTTTGGTTTCAGTGTCACTTCCACCAGCATTGGTGGCTGTTAGACTCACAGTGTAGTTTCCAGCAGTGGTGTAAGTGTGGGTAGGGTTCTGTAGAGTTGAAGTTCCACCATCACCGAAGTCCCAGGCCCAGCTGGTTGGAATGCCAGTGGATGAGTCGGTAAACTGCACAGTGTTGTTCCTGATGATGGTAGTGGTGTTAGCTGTGAAGTTTGCTTCTGGTGCAGGTGTTGATGCTGCTTCACGGATAGATAGTGTAGCCAGGATCATTTTTAAGCTTCCACTTCCAGGAGTGTAAGTTAAGTTACTGCTGGCACCAGGTGTGATGTAGTTAGACACATCCCATTGGTGTTCCTTGTAGTAACCAGCTGTTTCAGTTAGGTTACCTGATACTGTGTTTTCATTGAATCTGTAGGTCCCATCTGCGCTGGAAGCAGCTACGGTATCGAGAGTGGCATTACTGAATCCTGTTTCAACCCGTGTGGTGTTGAATGTTGAAGTAGAAGGATCACCGCCCCCAGCGATCCAATCCTGTCCATTTAGCACCCAGTAATCTACCTTGTCATTGTCTCCATCGTTGTAGGCCACCGCCAGTGCAATCATCTTGATACGTCCATCAAAATTGTATCCATCAACTGCAGTATTGGTCACCTGAATATTGACGTTGTTACCTGTTATGAGGTTGGTGACATCGTATACACTTTGGTAGTCACTGTAGCACCTTGTAACATGGTCATTCATTGGATAGACTGTGGGGTCATTGGTGGTACTTTCTCCAGTCCAGACCAGGTGTTCTGTTCCCAGGTTCTCGCCGGCATCATCGTAGTCCCCATCACCATTGGCATCGATCTTAGTGTTTTGATCCAGGGCATAGGTTGGATTACCAGACCCGGAATAGGTGTTCACGTAGACCTTAGCTGACTGGATACTGGTGTAGTTAGGTAGTGTATTGCTCTGAGTGTATGTTGTTGGTCCCCAGTCTGTGCTGGCGTTAACATACAAGCCTCCCGAGACTGTACCACTCTGGTTGTCAACCAGTGGTTCCCCTGCAGATACTGCTCCACAGGCAATCATTGCAAAGACCAAAGTTACCGTAATTAACATTATCTGTTTCTTAATTTTCGGGTAAATTGTTTCACCTCCATTTAGTAAGTATTCAAAAGATTCAATAGGTTATTAATTAATTTTTCACTCAAAATCCATTCAAAAAATCACTTTATTAGCCAGAATAAGTCCTTAACTTATTTAATTCCCACCTCCCCATTTTTATGAACTAATCTTTAATTTACTTGTATATAATACTATTTATTAATTTTATATTATTACTTAAGGTCCATTTCTAGCCTAAAACGTAATAAAAATTAAAATCTTCATAAAAAACAGGAAAATCAATCAATAATATATTTTTTTTACTATTTTTTGGGCTTTAAAAATTATTTTTAATCATAATAAGGGGCTAAAAAAAGAAAAAAAATGAGGGAAAGGACTTTATTCCCTTTTGAAGTTTCCTTTGAAGTAACCAAATCCAATCAGACCCACCAGTATGATTACACCTGCAATAGCTGCAATTGGAAGACCTGACTCAGAAGCTCCTGATGAAGAACTCTGTTGGGTAACTTCATAGGCTTTTCCTTCACCACTATCACCCGGCGTGGAGGAACTTTCTGATGCTTCATCTCCCACACTTCCCGATGAACCACTGTCTGAGGACTGTGACTGGGAGGAGGATGATTGAGAACCAGAAGACTGGGATGCCGACTGGGTAGATCCTACAGAATGGGATGATGTTTGTTGTTGCTGTGTATTGTATGCTTCATTACCAGTGGCCGCGTACATTAACTTCATGAACTGCGGCAGTAAAGCTGAACTCATGAATTTCATGGCTAACTTCATATTGGCAATGTTACCACAGACACAGTCACAACAGGAAACTCCGTTGGTAATTATGTTCTGAGCTAGGGCGTTAGCCAGTTGTGTCATAATCGACTCACTGGGATTCCAAGCATTAACCAATGATGCTTGTATAAATTTGGCTAACATTTTCTGTTCAGAGAAGGGAGCAAAAGCACTCATAAATTGCCTAATAGATTGACTGAAGGAGCTAGTGCCATAGAATGTATTGTACCACTGGTTCCACTCTCCAGCAGTAGTGAGTTCGGGTGCTATGTCAGTGAATTTGTAGAAGTTATCTAATGCTTTAGCAAAATTTCTGCCTCCACTATAACCATAAGGCTCCATACCTTCTATGAAATTCGGGTTCACGTATCTTGTAGTTATTTCCTGGCTAATGACCTGCTGAATTGGGACTGACTTAGGATTGGTACGGTCAGCATATTTTATAACATTCCAGTTTATCGTCTCTCCTTTATTGACATATTTCAGGGTGTTGTAGAGTCCTCCCCAGTAGTCCACATAGTCATCGTTATCCAATACTCCGTAGAGGTTGGTGTTCCTGCTGGTGTACATGGTAGTGACTCCAGTGAGAGCCCTGGCGAAAACTGCAGGGTTGGAAGTTCCCCAGTTGTTCTGACTGTAGATGTGACCCATCCTTTCAAGGTAGTATCTAGCCAGATCATCGGTACTGTTCCATGTCCAGCTCATTTCCAAGGCTTTAGATATTCCCGCACCATAATCACCTTCTGGTGGTGCAAATATCTTTGATATGGCCATTTCTCCCGCGTCTTCAGGTGTCATATTTAGAGACAGATAGTATTCAAAGTCACTAACCCAATCTGAAGCCACATAGTTATCATTTAAGGATTCACTTCCGACCCCATAATACCCTATGTCTTCCATTATAGGATCCAGAGCATTTTTAAGCTTGTCACCATAATTGCTAGTTAAGGTGGGGTCTGATAGAATAGTGTAGTAAGAACGGGCCAATGCAATACGGAAGGCATTATCCAAGAGTCCTGCCTGTCTGCTGTAAAGATCACGGAACAAACCACTGGTAATGATTACTGCATCTATCCTTTTTTTACTCCATCCTTCTGGTCGAACCAGATCATCCAGTTCAACATAAACAGGCATCTCCTTAAGTTTTTGACCATTTACTCCAGCACTTGGTGAATCAGACCATTGTGGCTCCATTCCTAGAAGATACAGAACCATAGAAACAAGGGCCCCGTCATCCCTGGCTGTTTCCACACACCAGATACCAATAGCAACTTTATTGGTGCTTTCATTAATTCCGCTAAGTAGCAATAGGGCCAAGGTTTTTCCGTATTCATAGGCTTCTTTGGTTGGTATCTCCGCAGCCTGATCCTGATAGAAGTTTCTTCCAGTAGGGAGAACATCAGGATTCGATATGGGGTCTCCTCCAGGTCCTGGAGCTACAAATCCTCCATTCATGGCTGTTAGGAAGCTTTTTATCTCGTTATCCACACTTTCGTTCAGGAGGTTGATGTAGGTTTTGGCCTTCTCCAGTGCTAGTATAAAATTACTTGATGGGTTTGATGTGAGTTCTCCGGCAATGGCAGTTGCATTACTGTAGATTAATGATTTTATTACTCCCACACATAGGCCCTGCACTTGATCCTTCTCAGTGGCTGATAGAGCGCTTTCTGTTTTTCCCAGGAATAATAATGATATCTCATTCTGCAAGGTTGTTTCTCCTCCTCCCGATGTCTGGAATGACACCGAAAGCATGGAAGTCACCATCAGCGCTATCTGTTCATCACTCCATGGTTCCCCGATGACATCAAGCCCATATGGATACAGTGTATCCTGTATATCTCCAAGGTAAGTGTTGACCGCTTTTATAAGATCATCACCATTCAGGACGTCAGTATCTACTCCCATACCTGTTTCAAAGTCGTTGGCTGCAATAAGATCTCTGATCTGGCTGATTATGCTAAGTTTCTGGGTGCTGTTTGCAGAATCATAATCCTCAGCCAGCTGAGCCAGCTGAGCCAGACCACCGTACAGTGATGTGTAAGTCATGGGTGGGGTTAAATGATCGATGATAACTGCGTTAGCTCTACGTTTAGCCTGTACACCTTCAGCCAGCCCATCTGAAATGTAGAAGTAAATCTGAGGGACGCTGCCAGTTACGATGTTGGGGAAATCAGTAGGTGCTAAAATTACTTCTTTTCCAGGTAACCATTCATGAGTGGCATGCCGTCCGATGTAAACCATAGCATCGGTTCCCTGCTGCTGTAACCATGCAAAAAAGGCCAGATACTGGTGGTGGGGTGGTACTACTGTACTGTGGTAAAGTTTGTCAATGTCACCTTCCCATCCTCGCTGTGGCTCAGGGCCTATGAATACGTTCCCAAATTGTATGCCGGGCAGGACAAAGTACTTTTTACCATTTCTCTCCACTACCATTATGTCTCCTGGGGCTTCTCCCCAGCCAGACATTCCACTGACATTTAGGGCCAGGAACTGGGCCTTGTAGTTAAGGTAGTCGTTCCAATAAGAAACATTTTGAGTGGAGACATAGTTTTTCAAGCTGCTGGCTATGTTATTCAATAAGGGAGTGGCTTCATTCGTTTGATTCCCAGGTACCAGTGTCAGGATCTGCGTTTGCCATGAATCAATCTTATCATTTAATTCCAGGATGTAATCTGATTGACTGGTGTATCCCAGTTGAACTGCTTTTTTACAAAGTTCTCCAATATAAGCCACTGGCCCCTGGGTCACGTACAGCTGGGTCAGTTCATCAAGCTTAGAGAACCAGGCCATGTAATCATCCACGGAATAAAGCACCACATTGGGATTATCCGCCAATTTTTCCACTTCTCCTGGAGCCCAGTTAGCAACGTTAATTCCCTGGGCTAACATTAATTTTTCAAGTTCAGTGGCATTGACAGGGATATTCTCCACAGTGTATCCCTGACTTTTTAATATATTAAGCAGGTTCAGTATACTCTGTATTGGATCCAGGTAACTGGCTCCAATATTATTTTTACCTGGAGGGTAGTTGTAGTAGATTAAAGCCACTTTTTTAAGAGCGTTAACAGTGTACTGCAACTGCACCCATCCTTGGATCTTATCAGCCATACTGTTGATATTCTCCTCTTGGGGCACGTATCCCAAGATTGATGCTCCGGTCAAGTTGTTAATGACTGTTGACATACCCCCTACGAATGTGGGGTCTATCTCTCCCTGGGCCTCCTCAATGGCTATATGCCACCATTTATCTCCAGAAATAGTGGGCAGTCCACTAGTACTCAGATCCCATTCTGCATTGGAAACATAGTCTGAATGTATGGCTCTGAATACTGGCACTCCCAGCGCATCGAAGAATTCTGTGGTTGCAGTGAAGTTATCTCCACCCATTCCATAGGCAGGCATGGAAACAATGGCATCAACCCGGCTCAGGTAACTGCTTGGATTCAGGAGGAAACTGTTGATATCAGTAGCGTTGGTAAAGTATTCCAACATAACCTCCAACTGTTCTTCAGTCCCACCGTAAGCCATGACCGGTATGACGTTAAGTCCTCTTGCTTCCAGTGCATCTATGATAGCATAGTAAGGTTGTAGTTCCTGAGCATCAACGTACATTGTACTTTCAATAAGCCCCACACAACCTTGCCTTTCACTTTTAAAGTATGTGGCTATGTATTCTTCCAGGGTGTACCACTGGTAACGGTATATACCGTACTCTTGTTTTCCAGAAGAAAAGTCGGGTTCACTGTAAGTAGTATGAAGGCCTAGTAAACTGAGAGCCCATAAAATCTGATTCTCCAAGTTGGCTTTATCATTCAGGTTCTTATAAAGAACGGCTTTATTGAAAAGTTCGGGGAATCCTGCGTTCTTCATGTATTCCACAGTGGTGTTGTAATCCGATCCACGCATGGTATTCTGATAGTAAGACAACAACTGATCAGTGGAGAAGTTTTCCAGGAGCTTAACTCCGTTAATGGTTGAATATTTCATTAACGCCACAGAAGCTGGTGTGACTGAAACAGGGGGTTCTAATATGAGGAAAACTCCTTTATTGGCTACTTCCGGATGTTCACTTAAGATCTTCGTTAATTTTGGTTCGGCATTGGTCATCACCCATTCACCGATGAAAATATCACAGGTTCGTAAATATTCATAGATTTCATCTTCACTCATGGCCTCTATCTGCAAACCATTACGTAACTGTATGGATAGTCCCTGAATATTATCCAGAATGTCCAGAGCAGCCATGTTGAGGATGTTGGTTCCGGGTTTGTCACTGATGATGAAAACATTTACCATACCACTTTCCTTCATTAGAACGAATTTTTTGAATTCATTGTTGGTTTCCTTGTACTCATCAACCAGATTAGCAGGGTCAACCACTATGGTTAGATTGTGGGATCCAAAGGCTGTGGGCGTCCAATTAAATAATAAATTGGTTAATTCCCCTACACTCAAACTATTCACTGTCTGGCTTCCAATCTCCTGGCCATTGTCGTAAATCTTAACCACAAATGGGCCAGAATTTGCATATCCTCTGTTTGCAATGGTGGTATTTAACTGGTAAATTTGATTAATTGTCAAATTTAAAGGAACCACAATATTTTCAGGAACCAGGTCTGCTCTTGCCATTTCAACTTCTAAAGTCTTGCTGATGAGGTTGTTAGTTTCATTGGATTCATCCACCTGGTTGTCTGGATCAATTATGATCTGCAATAGATGGGTGCCTAAGGTGGTAGGTTTCCATGAGAAACTTAATGGAATTGTGGAACCTGCAGCCAGACCATTAACAGTTTGGCTACCTATTTCCTGATTGTTTTCATAGAGTTTAACCTGGAATGCATTTGCATTGCCAATTCCCCCATTGTTAATGGTAGTGTTTAGGGTATAAGTCTGGTTGGCTACTATTACTGCAGGAAGCAGCATACCTCCATTGAATAAATCAGACCTGGCATCGTTTGGTTCTGTGTAATTTACAGTTAAAATTTCTAGAACTATTTTATAGAACTGGCCAGTTCGATCGTAGGTTAAGGTATTTGTGCCGTAGTTGGTGAAGTAACTGGTCACATCCCAAGTGTTTGAACCACTGTAACTTCCTTGGGGATTGCTATTGGCAACAGTATTTCCATTGAAGGTGTACTTACCATCCTGACTTGCAAGATGAATCACTTCTAATTTGGCATTATTTACTGTTGCCGCTGTAGGTATGTTACTTTGGAAAGTGGATGTACCAACATATTTTTCACCGAGGTCATCCTCCACGTAACTGGTGTCAGCATCATGACCCTGATTCACCCAGTACATTATTTTATCTGAGTCTCCGTCATTGTAGACCACGATCAAAGTTATGAATTTGATTCGGCCATCAAAGTTAGAGGTACTAGTTACCACATGGGCAATGTTGTTCTGCTGCACTAAACTGGTGACATCGTACCACATGAGGTAGTCACTGGTCACCCTGTTGGTATGGTCGTTTATTTGAAGAGAGCTCCAAGTTTCGGAACCTTCAGGATATTGGTAACTACTGCTTAAGTGTTGACTGTCGATTTGCTGCCCATTGAAGGTGACATTCACATCCGTCGGATAATCGGTTTGCATATTTCCCAGAT
This sequence comes from uncultured Methanobacterium sp., assembly GCF_963665055.1. NCBI lineage: Archaea > Methanobacteriati > Methanobacteriota > Methanobacteria > Methanobacteriales > Methanobacteriaceae > Methanobacterium > uncultured Methanobacterium sp. Next base: position 165,925 of record NZ_OY762015.1, on the reverse strand, counting down.
AAACCCCGGTGTAAAGGGTAGCATTAACTACTTGGGCATTTTCAGGGAGGGATTGGAAGCTGTAATTCACATCTTTGGGTGTTCCAGAACTATTGAAACCATAGTAAGTGTCACTGTACACCCCACCACTAACCGTTCCATTTTGAACAGTAACTGGTGGATCACCACCCACATATGGATCTGCAGATGCAGTTCCACACAGAGCCATGGCAAAAACAACTCCAATTATAAGGAGTATTGGCAATTTTTTCTTCCTACCATTTCGGGATATTCCCAATCCGCCCAAAATGCTTAAAACACCTGCTATTAATCCTGTAAATGGTGTTCCTGTTTCTTGCATTGGCACAGTACTGCTTATTGATGTATTTTCTGCAGCATTAATGGGGGTAGAAACTGATGAGTTTACAACCGTTGATCCTGGCGATTGGATATTCAAGGTTAATGCCCGAGCATTATTACTGGTTATGTAGTCATAGGTACTTGAGAAGATATTAGGGCTGCTGCTTGAACTACCTGCACTAAGCACTCTTAAAATCAGGTTGAGCTTGGGGTCACCCACCGGTAGATTACCAAGATTCCAGGTAACAGTCCTGGTTGAAGGATTATACTCGGGATTAGGTAAACTATCAGCGATCATTCCAACATATTCAAAGTTTTCAGGTATCACATACTTAAATATCACACCAGTGGCATTATCTGGTCCGTTGTTTCCCACCTTGAAGGTCATGGTGATAATGTCACCAACCTGTGGATTGCTGTTGGAAACTGATGAATTGACGTAAACATCTGCCCGGGGTATAGTGTAGTTTCTGGTGTAAACAGCAGATGGGTTTCCAGCAGAGTCCACAGCCATGAATTTTAGAATGGTGGTGCTGGAGATGCTCAGTGCAGTGTGGTAAACACTACTACTTGTTGTAGGGTCACTTCCATTGGTAGTGTAATATATTACGGGATTAGTATCCAGATTATCTGTTGCACTCAAAACTACTGATTGTGAAGTGTTGTAAGTCCCTGAACCAGGTGTTGCACTTGCAGTTGGTGCTGTTTTATCCAGAGTATATGTTCTTGTTTGATTGGTAACTCGGTTACCAGCGCCATCTACTGCATAGAACCTGAGGTTCATAACCCCTTCAGTGTTGAGGTTGAGGGTGACAGTTTTGGTTGTATGATTCCAGTTCACACCGTCAGTACTATAATATATTATAGGGTTTTGATCCTGGTCATCACTGGCTGTCAAGGTCACTGTTTGATCAGTTCTAAACACTCCACTGTTTAGATCTGCGGTGACTAGGGGTGCTGTGGTGTCAATAGTGTAGGTTTCACTCTGAACTTGGCCCTGATTTCCAGCTGCATCCACTGCCATGAATTTCAGGGTGGTGGTTGTAGCTATGTGTATAGGTCCAGAGTAGATGTTGCTGGTGTTGGTGGGGTCACTTCCATTGGTAGTATAATATATAGTAGATGGTTCTGTGGCCGTCAACTCCACATCCAAAGTATGATTAACCAGACAAGTGGTTGGATTGGCACTGACACTAGGAGCTGTTGTGTCTATAATATAAGTTTCACTCAAAGAGTCCGAATTTATGCCTGAAACTGGGAAAAGCGTGAAATAGAGAGTACTGGTTTTTTCCAAGTGAACAGGGAATAAATAAATGGACACAACTGGACATGAGGGATTGCTTCCATCATCTATGTAATACCTTATAAAGCCGTGTACATTAGAAGTTAGATTCACATCCAAGGAATGGTTATATATTCCACCAACAGGATTTGCAGTGACTATTGGTTTGTATTCTGCAACCAGAATACTACTTAAAGCCACCATATTGTCTCCATTTCCATTTACCATGAAACTTTGCAAGCCAGCAGTGTTAAGGCCATTTTGTAAAACACTGGTTACATCGCACTGACTTAGACTTAGCTGAGATCCACTTGAATAATTTCCACTAAATCCTGTGTATTCATTTCCATTGAAAATAAATTTACTTTTACCATCTTCATTGGCACTAGCAAGGATGTTGATAACTTTTGCATTGCCAATGTTGGTGGTGTTCACACCAGTGAATGTGGCATATGCAGTTGCTTCATCATTACTGGCACTGCGGGTAGTTCCACTGTAAAGCATGTCAAATCCATCGTTGATGTAAATCTTTTTGATGGTGGTTTCATAGTCGTCCTGGTAAACAACAATGAGGTATGATCCGTAGATTCCGTAGTTGTTTCCTGCTTCGGGGGTTATGGTCATGGTGTTTCCAGAATTGTTGAATAAACTGGTCACGTCGTACACGTACAATCCGCCAGGGAAGTTGTAACTACCGTATCCTTTAGTGTCGCTGTAAGTTGCACCAGGATTAATTGTTGCCCCATTGAAAATCATGGTCCAGTTAGGGATATTTGTCATCTGATCGTAAGTGTAACCCTGATACAATCTGGCACTAACCACAGTTGCACCAACTGGTATATGCAGGTTATCTGAGGTCCAACTGTATGTTTTTTCCGTCCAGTAGGCACCATTGTAGGCAGTGTTGCCGCTACTGTAAACAATATCATAATAACCTTCAAAGGTTTGCTGGGTACTTAAATCACTGCCATCAGTGTACCGTTTACCTTTGTAACCGTTGTTGTAAACAGTCAAAGTTGTGGCAAAGATATTGTTGGAATCACTGGTCTCAGGCACATTGTTAGATGGATCTGCATTGGCATTTACTGGTACATTATCACCGGCTTTGTGAATCACAGGATCAGTAACTGAAACAGTTACATTAGCACCCACTGCAAGTTCAGGAACATTTACAGTGTAAGTGTTTCCATCAACAGTTACATTTACATTGGTAGCCGCTGAAACAGCAGTTCCATTATTTTTCACAGTTACATTGATTACATTGGGTTCATTGGCGAACATGTAATCTCCGAGACCTGAATTGGCTTTAACATCTGTAATAATTAGATCTGTTACAGGGGGTGTATTTACTGTTATGTAACCTGTTTTAACTTCATTATCACTGCCTCTGGAGTTAGTCACTGTGAGTTTCACATTGTAGGTTCCAGGAGTGCTATATGTGTATAATGGGTTTTTATCTGTGCTGTCAGTTATACCGTCATTGTTGAAATCCCAGGCATAACTGGCTACGTATCCAGTTGAAGTATCATTGAACTGCACGGACATTGGGGCAATTCCAGTAGTTGCATTGGTGGTGAAATTAGCCACAGGAGCTGCATCAGCGTATTCAACTACCAGGAATTGTTGTAGTGTGTCCATTCCACCGCTGGTGGTTCCCTGGATTGCAGCTTTATTCCCGGTGGCAGTTAAGTAGTTTTTCACATTAGCTACCAGGGCTGAAGCAGTATCACTGGATCCTTGCCAGGCTGCCAGTGCTATGGTGTTGCCGTTGAAGAGTAGGTTTCCTTCATCTGGACCGGCACTACCTGCGAAACTGTGCAGTGTGGCACTGGTTACGTTTGCCAGGTCAATGGTCATACCGGTGAAGTTAGCATATGCAGTTGCTTCTTCCAGTGTGGTTCCGTAACTGGATTGTGATAGTCCCAGTTCATCGCACTGTTCACCAATAAATATCTGCTTACGGGTTGCATTAGGGTCTGAATAAACCACTGCCAAAGTACTGGGGTACAGAGCATTAAGGTTACCATCATGGGCGTTCATGATTAGGTTGTTTTCGCCATTGCGATTGTATAGGCTGGTGACATTGAAAATCATCAGACCATATTTATAATTTGCGTATGCTCCGAAGTTGCTCTGGTCAGTGTACCATGCAACTGAACTGTTGGTGATATCCACACCATTGAATAGAATGGTCCAGTTAGGGTCTCCATCAGCAGTATAATCCCAGTTGTAGGATAAGTATAACCATACATCTTCAACTGTACCAGTACTTGGTACGGATAAGTCGCTGGCATTCCAGGTTTCAGTCCGGGTGGTCCATCCTACTCCTTTGTAGGCACTTTCTGGTTGAGTGTGGTACACAATGTCCCCACGGATATCATAGGTGTATTTTGTGTTTATATCGGTCCCATTGTACTCGTACAGTCCCTGACCACCATACCCGTTGTATAGAACTGATTTAAGTGGACTAGTTTTGTTATTATTGGTTTTGTTGGTTTCTAGGATAGTATTGTATGGATCTATTACTGCGATGTAAGTTATTTTGGCTACATTACTGGATCCATAGACTGTATCTGCAGTTATTGGTCTGATGGTGGGGTCGACTATAGTAATAGTAGTTGTTGCCCCTGCTGCAAGGGATGCAATGGTTGTAGAGGCTACTGGTGTTGTTCCACCATTCACATCACTGGCGTAGATATAAACTGGGATGTTTGTGGCAGTGTCAGTTCCCTGGTTTTTAATGCCTGTAACTGTGACTGTGTTGTTTTGACCTGCAAAAACTGCACCTGCTGGAACAGGGTTAACCAAGCCAGTAATGGTCAAATCACACTGGGATGATGAGTTAACTATATGAATATAATCCGTTTTCACCTCTGTGTCACTTCCGCCAGTGTTGGTGGTTGTTAGACTTACTGTGTAGTTTCCGGTGTAGGTGTAGGTGTGTGTGGGGTTTTGTTCAGTGGAGGTTGTGCCATCTCCAAAGTTCCAGGCCCAGCTAGTGGGGTTGTTGGTTGATGTGTCGGTGAATTTTACGGTTAGTGGTGTTGTTCCACTGGTGCTGTTTGCAGTGAAGTTGGATACTGGTGTTGTAACTGGTGGATTGGCTGTGATGTAGTTGTTTTTGGTTTCTGTGTTGCTTCCGCTTGTATTGATGGCTGTGAGTTTTACAGTGTAGTTTCCGGTGTTGGTGTAGGTGTGTGTGGGGTTTTGTTCAGTGGAGGTTGTGCCATCTCCAAAGTTCCAGGCCCAACTGGTGGGGTTGTTGGTTGATATGTCGGTGAATTTTACGGTTAGTGGTGTTGTTCCACTGGTGCTGTTTGCAGTGAAGTTGGATACTGGTGTTTCAATAGAATTGGCGAGGTTTACGGTTAATATGGCCAGTGGTATTTTATAGTAGCCTGCAGTTCCAGTTCCTGGGAAGTATCTGCTGTATCCTAGGGTTACGTCGTTGGTTCCGTTGATGTATGGGGTGACGTTCCAACTGTCGACACCTGCGTATGCGCCTTGTGCGTCTGGTGTGCGGTCTAGTGCTGAGTTGGTGAATGTTCCGTCTACCGGAGGATTGTCTCCGGTTATTTCGAAGTTGTTTTCTGCTGTTGGGAATCCGTAGTATCCATTGTTGCTGGCCAGGTAATTCACGGTAAGGTTGGCGGATTCTACTGTTCCGGTTATGCTGCTGGTGTTGAACGTGGTTGAACCTACTGCCACAGTTCCGAAATTATCCTCGGTTAAGTAGCTGGTAACGTCCTGTCCCTGGTTTACCCAGTACATGATCTGGTCGTTGTCGCCATCGTTGTAAGCAACAATGAGTGTCATCATTTTTATTCGACCGTCACAGGGTGATCCGGTGGTGTTCACTTTCACTTTGACGGTGTCACTGGTTATTTGGTCAGTAACATCGTACCACATGAAGTAGTCGCTGGTTACTCTGATGGTGTGGTTGTTGATGATTTTATATGAGTCGTGTTCACCTCCACCATATGCCGTGTTGTCATTGCCAGTGAAACCATCATGATTCTGCTCCACTAAGAAATGATAGGGTGCGTGGTCGGTTTCGGTCCAAGTGGTTTCATATGTACCGTCTCCATTTCCATCGAATTGGTTGGTGGCGCAGAAACCGTAGTCTGTTTGCTGGTTCAGTGCATATACCGTAACATACAACCTAGCCCATTGAACATCATCTGATGCACCTTCTGGCAGGTTAAATGTATGCTCATCGAGATTGGTGCTGTTGGTGTATTGTGGGGCTTCTACGTAAACTCCTCCGCTCACAGTTCCGTTTTGTACTGTGGTGAGGTTTTGACCACCAATATACTCATCTGCTGATACAGCACCACAAGCAACCAGAGCAAAAATTATAGTAAGAGAAAAAAATAATACTTTCTTTTTTAATTGTTTGTGGGATTTTATATTTTCCTTCATTTTTTCTACCTTATTTGTAGTAAATTATGAATTGATTTGAAATAAAGAGTTTAATCTGGATTTTTTTAATATTCAAGCAATTATTCCCCATTTTCACTTTGTTCCTCCTTTAAATTTTTCAATATTGGTCTCAACATTACCTCCCAATTGATAACTTATTTCAAGAATTTACCCTCTTTCCGGAAATACTACTTTATTTGTAATAAGTATCAATTTTTTTAACTTTTCTACGGATAGGTATAATAGTTATCATATAAAAGTACTATTATTATTGTGATTATATGTATTACTAATTGGTTCATTTTTTGATGATTAGTAATATTTTTTAAGAAAAATAAACTAACAACTATATAAAAATAGAGTTTTAAACTTAATTGAGGAGATAAAACTTATTAAATTTTGTTAAACATCATATTAGTAGTTTAAACACAATATAATAGTTTTTTTAATACAAAAACGATAATTAATGAATTTAAGATGTGATAACTTGTTTAAACAGCTTAAATTTAAATATCAAAGAGAATTTAAAAGGGTTAATTGTTCTGTTTATAATGCATTGTAACGTTTTTAGATTTTATGAAATCTCTTATTTGCGCATTGTTGTCTTATTTTTCATAAATATGGAAAATTATCAGGGTAAACTAATTTATTTTAATAATTTAACCTTAAAACTCAATTAATGCAATATTTGTGCCTCAAAATAATATTTTAAACATGAAATCATATTCCATAAAATATAAATTAATATTAAATAGAATAAGGAGAATTTAAGAAATAAAATTTAAATCAAAAATAATATTAAATTAGGTTCAAATTTAGTGTTATAATATATATGTTAATATATATGTTAAAATATGAATTTATTAAATAATAATTAGGGTGCAGAATGTATCAAACAATATTAAAGAAGATTAAAAAAAAGGAATCAACCATTTGTGTTGTGGGATTGGGTTATGTTGGCCTCCCCACAGCCATATTCTTTGCAGAAAATGGCTTTAATGTAATTGGAGTAGATATTAATGAAAATAAACTTAACCTGATAAATAAGGGGGTTTCACCTTTAGGAGAACTTAGTTTGGACAAAAGACTTCTTAAAGTTGTTCAAGATAAAAAACTTATCGCTACATCAAACCTTCCCATTGCTACTCGAAGATCTGATATTATTTTACTTGTCGTACCAACACCCCTAACTTCATCTAAAGATCCTGACTTATCTTACATAGAATCTGCTGGTAAAGATATAGTTAAAGGGTTGGATAAAGGTAAATTGATTGTACTGGAGTCCACTGTTTATCCGGGTGTGACTGAGGAAACTCTGCAACCTATCCTGGAATCTCAAGGACTTAAAGCTGGTGTTGATTTTGGTTTGGCATATTGTCCTGAACGTTACAACCCTGGTGATGATGCACATTCCCTTGAGAAAGTAGCTCGTGTAATTGGAGGTATAACTCCAGAATGGGCTAAAATTACCCATGAACTTTACCAGTTCATCATCGACAAAAAAATAACAGTTCTACGTAATATTAAAACTGCCGAAGCTGCTAAAATTATTGAAAACACTCAACGTGACCTGAATATTGCCCTTATGAATGAACTGGCCATGATCTTTGAGAAAATAGGCATTGATGTTATGGAAGTTATTGAAGGTGCCAGTACCAAATGGAACTTCAATACCTACTACCCTGGTGGTGGAGTAGGTGGACATTGTCTACCAGTAGATCCATATTACTTGGTTAAAAAGGCTAAAGAACTAGGATACCACTCTAAAGTTATAGCTGCAGGTCGCACAATCAATGATTACATGCCAAGACATGTTTTTGGTCTTATCAATGATGCCCTTAATGACAATGAAAAACCAGTTAAAAACTCAAAAATAGTAGTATTGGGTTTATCTTACAAGGAGAACGTGGGTGATGCTCGAGAATCACCATCTGTAGAGCTTATACATGAACTAGAGCATAATCAGGCCATAGTTAGCATAGTGGACCCTTACATTGAAGAAACAGCAGTTTATGGTACACTGGAAAGTGATATATACACGGCACTGGAAGAAGCTGATGCCATGGTGCTCATGACTGCCCACCAAGAATTCATGGCTCTCGACTTTCAAAAAGTAAAAAACCTAATGAAAATCCCTATTATCATAGATGCTAGACGTATATATGACCCTGAGAAATTAAGGGAAATGGGATTCCATTACAGTGGAGTGGGAGCAGTAAACAACTACTATTAACTCCATATTAAATTTATTTTCAATTTTAACAGACCTTCTTTTAACTTGACTGTGTATTTCTTTTGATTAGACATTTATTGAAAATTTTTTTCATTATTCTTTTGTTGTATAAGAATAGACAACTTTCTCCAAATCCTTTTTGAAATCATCACTGGGCCTGAATCCCTGAGCTGTTATTTTATTGATATCCGCCAGGGAGTGTTTTACATCTCCTGCTCTGGGGTCAGTGTATTCCGGATTAACATTCACATCTAACAGTTCACCCATCATATCCACCAGTTCATTGAGAGTGGTTCTCCTACCGCAGGCTACATTGTAAACTCCTTGCATGTCTGTTTCACAAGCAAGGATATTGGCCTGAACCACGTTCTTCACGTAAGTGAAATCCCGGCTCTGCTCACCGTCACCAAATATAACTGGAGACTCTCCATTCATAATTGAAGTTATAAATTTGGGAATTACCGCTGCATACTGGGAGTTAGGATCCTGCCTTTGTCCAAATACATTGAAATAGCGCAGACAGACAGTATCCAAACCATAAATATCTTTGAAATTCTGACAGTACAGCTCGCCTGTGGCTTTGGTTGTGGCATAGGGAGATTTGGGGTTTAACGGCATGGTTTCAACCTTTGGCAGTACTGGTGTATCACCATACACTGATGATGAGGATGCACAAACCACCTTCTTCACATCACAATCACGGGCTGCAATGAGAACCTTCAGGGTCCCGGTAACGTTTGTTTCGTTGGATTTTAATGGATTTTGTACACTTCTAGGTACGCTGGGTAATGCTGCTTGGTGCAACACGTAATCTGCACCTTCAAAAATTTCGTGGAGGTTAATGGCAGTTATGTCTCCCATTATTAAGCTTATTTGGTCAAGATGGAAGTTTTCAATATTTTCGTGTTTACCTGTGGCTTCATTATCCACTATGAAAACCTGATTATCAGGGTATAGTTCTTCCACTATGTGGGATCCTATAAATCCCAGTCCTCCCGTTACTACCACTTTTTTGTTTTTAATAATACCAATCTCCACTTAAATAAAATTCTATTTCAGTTTAAAACTTTAAATTAAAACTTTTTAAACCTTCTTTTCATGAATTTAATATTTATAATGTATTTATTAACTCAAGCAATGTTCAGTATATTCAGAACTATGGTTTAGTTATTATGTATTGTAATTTATTTAATTAAATTCTATTTTTTTTGTTTCGATAATTCCATTATTGTGGCAGTTCTTGTGATTTTCTTTCTAGGACGTATATTCTCTCGATAGATGGTAACTTATAAGTTTAAAAAAAGTAATCTTAGTATTTTTTTTAATTCTTTTCTCGCAACTTCAATTTTAAAAATATTCATCTATCTCTAAAAATCAAGAAATGGATACAAAAACAAGGATAAAGTATCAAAAACCCCCTAATTTCAAAAATGTCAAGATTTGAAGTCACATATTTAATAATAGAAGAGACAGATTTTCATGGTAAAACTATTAATAAAAATGGGAGGCTTTATTTGGAGAATCTAATCAACAGGGAACAGTTAAAAAAAGAATTAGTCACGTTTTTAACCATTACATTTATTGCAACCTATCTTCTTCAGTTTTATATTTATCACATTGCTGGTTACATACCATCTCCACCATCAACTGTATGGAGTACCACCCTGGCAGTGAGCATGTTCATACCTGCAACCAGTGCCATTATCTGCATGATCTACTTCAAATCCAGCGCCCTCACCAGGGAAGTTAAAATAGTATTTCACATTTTTCCTCCTATACGCAGTTCTATTCGCCTATGAAAACTACTGCGGACCAGTTATGGGGAGTGTGATGAACCTGCCTGTTCTTTCAACCATCATTGCAATTGTTGGAATGTTAATTGTAATCCTGTTGAATCTGAAAAAGAAGACACGGGAAGGTCTGTCTGCTTCAAAACTATCCTTCGGTTGCAATCGTAAATACTACCTTATTTTGCCATTGATTATTTTAGGTATACTTATCCTTGAATCGGTTATCCTCTATTTAACTGGATCTGGTTTGCCTGTGGCTGATTTTAACCTCTATGAGTTTTTAATAACACTGGCATCCTACTTCGTCCTTTACTTACTTTGTCAGCCTGGACCCTCTACTTCGGGGACGAACTGGGATGGATAGTGTACATTCAGAACAGGTTATTCCAACTTCTAGGTGGATATAAAGGTGTTCTGGTACTGGGAATTATATGGGGCATCTGGCATTACCCCATGAATGCCATGGGATACAATTTCCCAAGTCAACCCATTCTAGGCAATGCCCTGATGACACTATTCACCATCATCTTTGGCATTATCTTAAGCTACGCAGTGCTAAAAGACCGGGAGTATCTGGATAGCAGTAATAACACACCTGATCAACAATAAACTGGCGGCTGTTGTTGCAGTATACATTGCCTATTCCAACGATGCCATCCTGGTTAACACCCTGAGCTGTGTGATTCTGGGAGTATTTGCACTGGTACTTTTAAGATTTAAGTTTGGAAGTCCAGAGAATAGTTACAAAGCACCAACAGCAGGGTAATGGGGATTGTCACTAGTTATAATGAATTTTTGCTATATATCTGTGAACCTAAACACAGGGAGTACCTATCCTCTAAAAGGGGTATGAAGAATTTATTTGAACCAGTTGAATAGAATGATGTTCATTACTTTATGTGAGTCTTAGCTATTTGAAAAAATTATAAATATCATTATTTTGTAATTACAGATTATGGTAAAACTACCATAATATTAAAATTTCACCATTTTTACATAAATAGCAGCGTATTTTTATGGTATTTCAGAGGGTGGGATCTTTTTGGATTATAATTCAATATTTATGGGTCCCGAGTCGGTTGTGACTATAATATCCTTACTGGGAAGTGTATTTCAGATGGTCTTCTGAATCATCTGGTCAATTTGCTCCTAAAACATAAAATCAAGATATCCGGATTTATTTAGTAATACATTATTTTATACAATGATTAATTATTTATACCAGATCAACTAACTGATAATAGTCTACAACCATTTCAACTCCCATTGTTTTGCCACATGGCGAGGGTCAGGGATCTGACTATCCACCAATACAAACTTTGAAATACATTTTCAGATCCCTGATGATATTTATTTTCAAAGTTTTTTATTTTCAATCAACCCCCATAAACTGATCATACCCCAATGATACGATCCACCCCAATGATACGATCTATTACATTTTTTAATACATCAACCCCTAAATGGCACAGCATAGTAATAATAAAAAACAAATAGAAAGTCTTAAATAAGAGCGAGTCCCATGCATTGATTGTACGAATAACACCAAATAAATTATTACTTCAAGGGTGATGAGAGGTGTTTTTGTATTAATCGATGAACTTGCCATTTTCCTCCTGCAAGACGTCTCCAGCAGGGATCACATCAGATCCCTTCTGGCAACATTATATGGGGCATCAAATTTTATTTAATCTGCTCAAATGTATCCTATCCACACTGATGCCCCCTATAATCTATTTTCATATATTTTCCAGAATTTCAAAAACGAAAAAACATTTCATTTAGGTATTTCAATAGGTGTCAAGATGCGAAATAAATCCATTGAAAAAATAACAGTCATGAAAGAATTAGAAAGAATGGAAAAAAAATTAGATGACGGTGCTAATATGGTTTGGACTAATTTTCCATACAGTGTATCTAATCTAGCAGTTATTCGAAGTTCCCTGAAAGAATTAGGGCTTTGTCATGAAAATTTCCGTATAAGTTTTGATGAGAATGATATTTTTATTGAAAAAGATAAATTTTTCATTCCAAAAGAAGAGGAATTAAAATTTAATAAAAATACAGAAAATCCTTGTTGAGGTCCCCAAATACAATTTTTAATGTCTCTTTTCTCCTTTTTATTATTTTAGACAAAACCATTGTAATGCATAAATTAAGTTTGAACTATTCTAAGTAAGTTTGAACTATTTTAATTAAGTTTTAAACTGTTTTACGTAAGTTTTAAACCATTCCAATTAAGTATACTTTTTTAGTAGTGCCCATTATTACATTCTCCAGAAAACCCCCATATTAGTAATACTTAATTAAAAATATTTATTTATGAATGATTACATTAATTTCATGGGGAGATAAAAAATGTTTGATAACTTAAGAACAAGAATACTGGCAGTTATTTTCACAGGAGCTATTTTGATTGCAATAGATGGTTCAACCATCAGTCCTATTCTGGAATCAATACAGAAATCCTTCGGAGTTAACGAGAGCGTTATAACCTGGATATTCAACATGGAAATCCTGTTTTTACTACTGGCAACTCCGATAATGGCTAAACTATCCGACAAATATGGTCGAAAAAATATATACATTTTAAACGCAGTTTTATTCTTAATTGGAACATTAACCGTGGCGTTTTCCCAGTCCTTTGAAATGTTACTTATTGGAAGAGCATTGCAGGGGATAGGTGCAGTTTTATCAGTACTGGCCATCACAATCATTGGAGATTACTTTGATGAAACCCGTGGTACAATACTGGGTGTTTTTGGAGTTATAATAGCCCTGGTATATGCTTTAGGGCCTGCAATATCTGGTTTCCTGGTGAGTTTTGGATGGCACTGGGTTTTCATAATAAACATACCCGTGGCAGCCCTGGTGGTTCTCCTGGGTTACTACCTTTTACCTGCAAGTAAAACCACTGAAAAATATGCTAGCTTTGACTGGAAGGGTATGACCTTCCTGGGAGTAGCCATTGCATCCATTGCTTACTTCATATTCAATCTCAGTGGAGATGCATTAGCAACCACTCAATATTATACACTAGGCATATTCATCCTGGCCCTTATTGGATTCTGGTGGGTGGAAAGAAAAGCCCTAGAGCCCATTCTTCCCATTGGTCTTTTAAAAAGAAAAGACACCCTGATTGCCAGTGTGGTTACCCTGGTGGGTTACCTGGCCATGGCTGGAACTTACTACTTTTCTACCTACGCATCCATGGCTTTCAACCTCAGTTATTCAGCAGCAGCGTACATGATACTACCAATGACCATTGCATCCCTTATAACCACACCAGTGGTGGGTAAACTCCTGGATAAAACAGGAGCCAAACCAATCATGGTAGTGGGCGGAGCCCTAACAGCCATTGGAATGCTGATCCTGAGCTACTCATCCAACCTGTACGTATTCGCATTTTCATTGGTACTAATCGGTATTGGGAATGCATCCATAGTTGGTAACGCCCTTTACTATATTTTCCTGGATGAAACTGGAAAATCAGAAAGAGCATCAGGCCAGGCACTCCTTAATATACTCCTGAACACCGGTTCACTTTTAGGTGGGGCAATTTTAGCCTCAGCCCTGGACTTTACTGCTTCTGGTGCTGCTTCATTCCGTCATGTTTACCTCTATCTGGCAGTGACTTATGTTATATTAACCATTCTATCACTGGGACTTAAAGGCAGAATTTCAGGAAGTAAAAAACCAGTTGAAGGATAAATTTGTGAAATCAAATAGTTATTCTCCATTTATCCTTTCTTATTTTTTTTAAACTATTAAAGTAAATTAATTTTAAGCAAAGTATGTTAAGCTACCGTAATTTTTTGATATTCAGGGTTTTTCTGAATCATTTTAACATATTCATCAGATGATGGGAACCAGGAAAGATTAACATTCTCTAAATATTCTTCTGCAGCGCTTTTTCCTTTAAGGATTTCATCATAAGTTGGTGAACGCCATGAAACTCCCGGTACAGGGACATAACCAGTTATATGGTAAGTTATTTCAGGATCCAGTTCTGCAATGAATTTTGCAATACTTGAGATTTCATCCGCTTCTACCAATCCAGGGATATAAACACTACTGGCATCAACTTCAACTCCCCTTTCATAAATAGTACTGAAATTTTTCAGGACCGGTTTATTGGACTGGCCAGTGAATTTCCGGTAAAAATCCTCAGAAAAACTTTTTATACTCACTGAAATAGCATCAATACTCTCAGGAGGTAGTTTGAAACCATTAGAGTGACCTATTTTGGTATAAACTCCCAGTTCATTCTTTGTAAAATCAGTTATTTTAGAAAGTTGAGAGTAGGTGGTTATTTCTCCCCCTACAAAATGTGCACGTCCTATATCCAATTCACATAGTACTTTTTTGATTTCATCAAGTTTTAGGAATTTTTCCGGTTTTGATCTGCCTTCCAGTTTATACAAACACCAGTCACAGCTGAAGTTACACCCATAATTGTGGAGATTTGCTCTTTTAAATTCCTTTGAATATGTTATTTTATGGATTGCCATTAAAACACCGCTAATGAAGTTTAAAAAGTGTGATCCTGGAAAATTATAAAAAGTTTGGTAGCACCTATTCCAGGATCGTGCTACCTTTATGGGTTTTGGTATAAAAACCTTCCGATAGCAAACTTTTTAATGAGAGTAGCACTATGTGAATATAAGGATAAAAGTAATTAAAATGAAAAAGAGGGTTTAATATGGTTGTAGAAAGAGTGGGAGTATCTTTTGAACCAGAACTCCTGGAAAAATTTGATAGACTGCTTAAAGTCAAGGGTTACACCAACAGATCGGAAGCTATCCGTGACCTTGTCCGTAAATCAATAATAGAAGCCCATATTGAAAGTGAAGATGAAGACATCGTTGGAACCCTGACTATAATCTACGATCATGATGTGGGAGATGTTACCAATGAATTGCAACATTTTCAACATTTCCATTTAGGTGAGATCATAGCAACCACCCATGTTCACGTAGAAAAACATGCCTGTCTGGAAGTTCTAGTAGTTAAAGGAAAATCAAAAAGTATACAAAAATTAACAGACCACATAAAAGCCATTAAAGGAGTAAAGCACGGCGAACTGGTTATTACTAAATCAACAGTTTAATAATCACACAGGAGATATTATTGAATATACCTATTAAAAACATAAAATTAAAAACTAATTTTAGTCCTTTATTCTTATTGATCCTATCCAGATTATCCTCCTTAGCTTAGAAATTAGCCTATAATTCTAGCAGGAACAAGTAAAGTACCCTTTTTAAATCCATTATTGAATATTTCACCCATAATCCCAGGACTACTATTAGTTTCCAATTTTTAACATGGTCAATCCTTAAAATCTGTAAATTAAATGGTTTAACCATGGAATTTAGACAACTTTCCGGATTAAAACCGAGGTGTTGTTAACCTTACCCGTGGGAAGGATCATCACTTCTTTGTGGAATCCACGGGTGGCCTTCTCGGTAACTGGAGAATAGAGAATAGCCCTCATACCTGTGTAGGTCCTGTATAGAACGGGAGTTACTGTATCCACTGCTTCCCAGACATTGGCAAATACCCTTTCCTTGGGTTCGGCCAGGGCTGCCACCATTACCACAGTGTAATCAATATTCCGTAAACTGGTTTCATCACCCAGCACCACTTCTATCTCAGATTCCAGTCCCAATTTTTCAATAACCTTGCGGGAAAGTTCTGCCACCTCGGGCAATACCTCCACACTCACGCACCGGGCTTTGAATATTTTATTTAATAGGATCAATGTCAGGGGGAGTGGCCCTCCACCAATGAAAACCACCTTCTGTTCTGAGGTGAATTTCACCAACTGGTTTTCGTTTCTTAAAAGACCCTGGTATCGCTGGTAGAAGTGGAATGATTCCAGTGTTTTCCATGGATCATCTGATTTTAAAATTGATCTAGCATTTTCAGTTTCCAGTCTGGCCCCTAACCCCACATAGAACTTTCTGATTAATTGGAGTGCCTCGTTCATCTTTTCATCATCTAAGATGTGTTTGGCAGAATCAAAATCAATCTCCTGATCATGGGCAATTTCTTCCACAGAATCCAGGAGAGGGATGATCTCATCCAGAGGCATTTCATCCACTGTATAATCCCCATACCCTTTAAGGGAATTTGCAATTTCTTTTATTTTATCCCAGTATTTATAACAACTCATATTCAGTCTCCGTAAAGCAATACAAACAGTTTATAAAGGTATTTCAAATTCTAAAATTAAATGGGTTAATGAATTCTATAAATAACTTTTATACGTTTTGTGGTTATAGTTATTTAATTTTATCAATTAACTTTGTTTTTAATTCCACTTAATTTGATACGAAAATTTTATATACCAAATATTAGTTCTTCATTAATATAAAAAAAATTATTGTTATTACAAAATAGCCCTGAACAGACAAAATAGTAATAATATTAAGATCAAAATTAAGGGAGAAATTAATATGAGCTACTTTGAAATAAAAAGGCTCCAAGAAGAGCATCTTGCCCAGTACGATGTTGAAGAATTCCTTTTTAAAATGATCAAAGCAGAATACGGTTATGGCTTTGTTCCAGAATACCACCAGGACATAATAGATCTGGAAAAATATTATCTCCATCCAGAAAGAAACAACTTTTTCCTGGCCATAGACCCCCATACTGAAAAAGTTATAGGAACACTGGGTATTCGAGCTTATGATAAAGATTTTCCCCTTTTTAAAAACATTTACAATTCCCAGAATACTGCCAGCATATGGAGGGTTTTTGTGGAAAAATCCTGGCGCAGGAATAAAGTGGCATCAACATTAGTTCACTGTGCAGAAGATTTCTGTCAGAGGAGGGATTATGAAAAAGTGTACCTCCACACCCATAAAACAGTTACAGGTTCCCTAGATTTCTGGGTTTCCATTGGTTACCTCGTAGTATCAGACACTGAAAATCATCTTAAAACTGTTCATATGGAGAAAAAATTAGGGAATAATATCTCCGTAAGTGATGCTAACGAAGCAATTGTTACCAATAAAATAAAAATGTGACTGGAATAATCCGAAAAATGATTATAACACTTTTTTAACTGGATTTTTAACATACTATTATTACTTAGCCTCCTTAAAATCCAATCAAAGTAATACCAATAGAAAAGCTTATAATATGCATCATTGTAAGGTACTATGAAGATAAAGGCTTTCATAAGTATTACTAAATCCCTTTTACACCAGTGATAAGTAATACTTAAAAAAGCTTTCCAAGTAAAAAAGGAGGCAAAAAAAATATGCATATACCAGATGGTTTTATTCCTTTGTGGCAATGCGCTATCTACTACGTTATACTTATAGTAGCATTGTACTTCGCCCAAAAATGGGCAAGGGAAAATCTTGATGAAAAAGCTGTTCCATTACTAGCAGTTTTAGCCGCCGGTATATTTGCCATAATGTCCATGAACATGCCCATACCATTTGGTACCAGTGGACACATGGTAGGCGGAGCTTTAGTAGCTATTGTATTCTGCGCCCCAGAGGCAGCAATTATTGTATTCACTCTTGTACTACTGGTACAGGGTCTGTTCTTTGGAGACGGAGGCATAACCGCGTTGGGTGCTAATGTACTTAACATGGGAATTATAGGCGGTTTTGTAGGACTTTACACCTTTAAAGGACTGAGAAAACCAATAGGAAAATACCCTGCAATATTCATTGCATCATGGTTGGCTATCTTCTTGGCAGCCGAAGCTGTTGCTGTGGAAATGTGGCTGGCTGGAACTTTCCCACTAGTAGCTGGACTGGCATCAATGGGAATATACCACGCATTCATAGGTATTATTGAAGGTGTGTTAACCGTAGTAGTAATCATGGCTCTGGAAAAATTAAGACCTGATCTGCTTGCCTGGAACCGGGAAAAAAAGATTGGTGAACCTAAATCTGAAACCGGTGAGGTGACTGCCAAATGAGTACCAAAGATAAATACTTCGTAGTTGGAGGGTTAATTGTTTGTCTGGTAATCGCGTTTATGTCACCATTCATCGCTTCACCAGATCCTGATGGTTTGGAAAAATCAGCAGAAAACGTTGGTGTTGGTGAAACAGAACCTGCTATCCAAGCACCTTTCCCAGATTATTCCATAGAGGGTTGGGATAAAGTTGGTGAAATAGCAGCTCTGGCTATAGGTATCATTGTAACGCTGATAATAGCTTACCTAGTAGCACTTCTACTGCGAAGAAGAAACCCACCAGAAACATCCCCATAATATATCTTTTTATTTTTTTATTAAATCTTTTTTTAAGGGAAGAAACACCATAAAATTATAATATTTTCGAAAAAAGGAGATTCTTTTATGAATGGAGTAGGCTCAGTAAGAGAGCTTGAAAAAGAAACAGATAAAGATAGTCCCCTTCATTCCATGGACGGAAGAGTTAAGTTAATCTTATTGATATTCATCATTGTTTATGCAGTATTTTCCACTCAAATAATGGTCATGTTATTCCTGGAAATTTACCTTTTAATATTGATTTACATTTCCAATGTTTCATTCAAAACTTCTCTAACCCGAATTCTATTACTCCTACCATTCGGGGGGTTTATTATCCTATTCCAACCATTCATACACCCCGGTAATGTGATCTGGTCCGGAGCCTTTGGAATACATATAACAGATGGAGGCCTGATGTGGGCAGCACTCTTAATGTCCCGGCTTATAGTAGCCCTCACATCCATTGTGCTTTTAAGCTCCATAAGCCCCATGCAGGAAGTTGTGGAATCCTTCCGGAAACTGGGTATGCCCAGGGAATTTGCCATGATATTAAGTCTCATGATCCGATTCCTGTTTATGTTCTACGATGAACTGCACCGGATTACCCACGCTCAGAAAGCCAGATGCTTTGATGCATTCAATAAAAAACTTTCATATAAATGGAGAATGAAACAACTGGGTTATACTGTGGCCATGATGTTTCTTCGGGCCTATGAACAGGGAGAAACAATTTATCTGAGTATGGCCAGCAGGGGATTCTCGGATAAATCAAAACTATACCATGACCGGAAGAAGAAAATCGGATCAGGGGATTACGCCTTTATTGCCTGCACTTTGGGACTGGTAGCCTGTTTACAGATTTTAGCCATGTTCTTCTTTTACCAGTGGGGATTTTTAGGGATGAACATTGTCTAGTAAGAAGTGGAAGATGGATTAAATATGAAGATTAGTATGAAAATTGAGTGTTATGAAGTAATCCTAAAGTCATAAATTGAACAATAATAGATAGACAGAGAGATCACTGGAGAAATTAAATGACCAGAACAATTATTCAAACAGAAAACATGTGTTTCACCTATCCTGATGGCACCTCTGCCCTTCACAACATAAATATTGAAATTAAAGAAGGTGAAAGAGTAGCCATAGTCGGTTCCAACGGTGCGGGTAAATCCACCCTGTTTGCACACTTCAACGGTATAAATCAACCCACTTCTGGATTGATAAAAATTGATGGAAACCCAGCAGTTTACGAAAAAAAAGAACTGCTCCAGATCAGGCAGAAAGTAGGTATTGTTTTCCAGAATCCTGATGATCAGCTGTTTGCACCCACAGTAATAGAAGATGTGGCTTTTGGTCCCATGAACCTGGGACTTTCCGAGGAAGAAGTGGATGAAAGAGTGGAAGAAGCCCTTGAAATGGTGGGAATGAATGGCTTGGAAAAAAAAGCACCACACCACCTCAGTGGGGGTCAAAAGAAAAGAGTGGCTATTGCCGGTATCCTAGCCATGCGCCCTGAGATTATGGTACTCGATGAACCTACCACTGGACTGGATCCCAAGGGTGTAGAACAGATCATGGAGATACTCTACAAATTAAGCCATGAAGATATGAGTATAATCATTGCCTCCCACGATGTGGAGATGGTCACCCAGTTTGCAGACAAAATCTTCGTACTGCATGAGGGGCAGATAATAGGTAAGGGAACTCCCGAGGAAATATTCAACAACTACGAAACCCTTAAAAGAGCACATTTAAGGCCTCCAAAATCTGCAGAACTTCTGCACATGCTTAAAAGTAATGGGGTGTCCTGTGATGTTAAATTAACAGTTGAAGAAGCATATCACGAAATATTACATACCATTGGTGCAGAATCTTTCCATAATCTACTGCATCTAATTAAAAATCAACTTCATCACCGTCTTTTGCATGAATTAGGTGAGGAAAACTATCACAAAATGTTACACATTCTGGAAGAAGAACAGATAAATCATCAAAACTCCATTACTCATCAAAAATCCAATAATCATAAATAAAACAGTTCAAACTGTTCTTCTCTTTTTTTTGGACTTAATTCCATATTTGGGAGAAATATTTTCAAGGAGAATTATTTTCAAAAAGAAATATTTTATTTCCATTTATGTTATGGAATAACTCAAAATCACCTTAACATAACCTTAAAATCTGTTTTTTAACTTAAAACAATCGTGTTTACAATTCTAATCCTACTTAAAAATTTTTTTCTACTTCATAATGTTTCAGGACACTTTCCAAAAGCATAAATGTTTTTTTTATTCCTGATTTCTGCCTTGCAAGGAGTTGATTGGAATCAGAAGAACAAAGATCAGCATATACATCTGAAGTCGTTTTAACTATTAATTCATCAGTTGCAATGGCAATACCCCCTAGACCAATCCCTGCTGTAGTTCCTACCCCAATATCGGCCCCAGTTATTTCTTTAACTGCTCTGGCCATCAGTACCGCCACTTCCAGGTCATCTTCCTCCTGGTAAACTTTTATACCATTGATCAGTTTTCGTGGTTGGGGAGGATCAACCTTTAAAACCGATTTAACTGCAGATAATGTGGGGATGAACATCCCACAAAGGAGGATCACTTCGCCACGGCGATCTTTCAACCACTGCAGGTTAAGAGATTTGGGGCCGAATTCACCCTGATACCCCTGTATAGCTGCATGTATTTCCCGGGCAATGATTCCATGGGTGAAGCATTCGGCAGTGGCAACTGTGATTGTCATATTTATCAACATTACTTTATTTATTATTAAGAAGAAAATTGTTTATTTGATTTGGACATTTAGTAAGGATTTTGAAATATTTCTTGTGAATTATTCATTAAAAATTATTCATTAAAAAAATTCTTGATCATTAATCTAAAAATTATTTCTCAAAATTGCGTAACTCCAGGGCGTCTAGTATTGTCATGGTCATTCTCCTGGCAATCTCATCCAGCACATATGGTGTAACTGGTTTTGAGTCCCTAATGAAGTTTCCAGTGGTTATTAGAGTATGATTTTCTTCTATGCCTTCTGCTCTTAATTCATAAGCCACAGGATTATCAGGATCTGCCCGGGATATATCCATCACCCTTATTTTCTCATTTCCTATTCCAAAAACTCCAGCCGTACTAATGGTGCTTGCACTTATTTCATGTGCTCTTTTTATGATGGCTGCTGTGGTAGGAATGGTATTTCCCCCTGCTATTTCCACACAAACCACATCCCCCTGGATTAAGTCTAAGTTTTTAGGGGTGATATCGTGCCTAATGGGTATAACCTCTTTAATACCACATAGGTCATGCAGAAGATCCACCTTGTATTCTCCCAGTTTACCCCCTAACATCTTGAAAATCAGATCCCCCTGGGAAATTTTTTGAGAATCAATTGCAGTTATTTTCTGGGGACCTCCTCTGTGTACCTGGGCTAAATTAATCCCAGTTCTTATTCCCAGTCTTCCCAATCCCACCAGGGTGACATGGCCATCTGGAACTTTATTATTTTCAATTTCTTCGATTTTCATTTGGATACCACATAAGTTTTTTTTTTAAGGTGATAAATTTGAGTAGTTTAAGTAGTAGAAACAACAAAAAATAGAACAATAGGGCATCTAACTCTTGTGATACATTTGAGCGAAAAATGTTTATAATCATCAGATGCCCTAACATTCACCCAATATCCGGATTTTTTTTACATTGTAAGTAATACATCCTTCTATTGAACTTGGGGAGGAGGTATTTATGAGCTAAACCGTCCTCAAAGAATTATATAGTACTAAGTACTATAAATACTTTATCTTATAAAAGTATTACTTTTTCTCTGGATTCATCTTTCTTTTTATGATTTTTAAAGAAAATATATCAATTTTTAATTCAATAAATCTTAATTAAGGATTTATTTTCATCTTAAACCCTCATATTCTGACAATTGATCTGTTCCCATGGCTTCCCCGTGTCCAGATAATCTGTTTTAATTCCTATTTTACCAATTAACTGACAGAGCCGAGTTAAACCCGGAACTTCTGTTGCCTGATGGGTAGCATCAACCAGGTTGATCCCAAGTTTTCTGGCAAGAATACTTCCAGGATGGGTTAAATCACCAGATAATAATAGATCAACACCTTTTTCACTGGCCAATTGAATATAATGAGGATTCAAACCAAATCCCGATATTATAGCTACTTTTTTTAAGGTGTTTTTGTTTCCTTTCACCAGGTTAATATTATCAACTGGGATTGACCTGGAAACGTTTCTTATGAACTCTTCCAGTTTATATTCTGTATTAATGCTGCTTTTTTTGGAATTACCCCTCCTTTTGGCATTACAGATTCTACCAATTCCTGTTTCAGGTTCCAGGATATCGGTAACTTCAAGTTGGAGGGATTCAGCCAGGGCATCACAAGCTCCGCCCTGGACAATATCCCAGTTGGAATGGATGATGTAAGTGGGAATGGTTGGAATAAATAGTGGTGGATGGTGACAAACTAAGAGATCTGTGTCTGTTGTCTCGGGAACAAGGCCAGGAATAAGATCTAAAACTACTAATGCGTTTTCCACCTCGATTTTCTCCGGATGGCCCGGGCCAATGAATCCTACTGGATCATCCTTTAAAGCTAATTTAAGAGGGACTTCTTCCTCTATGTATTGGAAAAGTTCAGATGCTAACATCGGCCACCACAGAATCAATTTTTTGGAGGTATTCTTCCAGTGCATCATCTGGAGAGATGGGTTGCAAAGCAGATATGATCATGGCAGGTTCGGTCATGAGTTTTGTGAATTTAAGGTAGTCTTTTTCTTTAAAAAGAACACCCTCATAAAAATTCATACCAGCCACCCCGTAAAGAACCCCCTTACTTTTTAATAAATCATGAAGGGAATTTCTGAGGATTTCAATGGTCATGGTCATGGTTCCAGAAGTTTTTGTATTCAAACCACCGGTTTTAAGGATTCCCTTATGCCTGGAGCTGGCCAGTTCTACGCGTTCTGTTATGTTGCTTTTTTCCATGATACTGTTATCGCTACCATCAGAGGTGGGATCTTCTACCAAGAACAAGGATACATCGGAATTTACAAATTCCCGGACTGATTCTGGGCTCAATCCCCCCAGACCGGTGGTGTCAATCACCAGGTCTGCATCACTGATTCGGGTTAAATCATCTGTAAAATGAACCCCATCACCCAGAAGAGATTCAAGGTGGGGGTGGATATCAATAACTGTGACCTTTGAAAACTCTTTAAATCGTTCAGCCAGTTTCATCCCGGTAATATAAGCCCCTACAATAACTGTCCTATCTATATTTACATCCAGTGATTCTACCCAGTTGAGGGTGGCTTCACATTTAACATCACCAATTTGGTTTATGATATCTCCGGTTTTCATTCCGGAATACATGGTGTATACTTCTTCAGTGATTCCCCTTTCCTTGATGATCATTCCACCACCATAAATCCAATTCTCAAAAGAGCATGGGTTATTTCATCTCGGACTGCATCTTCTACTTCCTTACCATGTAGAATATGGGAGGGTGATGTGGCTGCAGATAATATTCTACCTTTTTTATCCATTATCACCAGTAATGATCCAGAACCCGGAACTCCCAGGCGTCCTCTGGCAATTACCAAATCACAATCACAGGTATCCAGGGCCATGAGAGCTTTGGTAATGGCAGGAGTTCTTGATAGATCTGCAGAATTGGTATGTATGCACAAATGCTCAGCACTGGGTAAATTGAATTTGGTTAAAACTTCATTTATGGCCTTTGTTTTCACAGTGTTTCTGTTGGGAACCACGATTCTCTTACAGGAGCGGATGTGTTTTTGGAGTGATAATAATTCCTCTTCTGTATCACCAAATCGTTCCCCTTCAACAGATTCTGCATAGGCATTTTTGATTGTTTTCTCGAAGTCCATGGAATAACCTGCTTTTTTATAGTATCTACAACAGTATCCTGTTATTTTTTTATTTTTTTATTTTGTTTTTCATTATATTCCAATGATCCCTTTATATGTCATTATATTCAAGTAAATCTCTTCATATCTCATTATATCTCAGTGATTCCCACTTCTTTAACCGGGCATGGGATTTCATTAATTTCTGGGTTAAGTCCAAGTTCTTTAATGGTGCTAATAACTTCTTTAAGGTTTCCACAACTTGGAGAACCAACCCCCTTAACATCCAGAGGATAGTCATCTGGAATTACAGTTGCCACATTATCCGCCCCTGATAACAATGAAAATTTAACATTTTCCGGGCCGATGGTGGGTGTGGGAACAGTGATCCGTAAATCATTGAACATCAATCGGGTTATAGCTATGGTTTTCATCTGATCAATCAGTGAACAGGGTGGATGATCAGCCATGGGAGTGTCTCGATAAGGATTAAAGCCCATAATTGGTATTTCACCCAGGGTGGGAAATTCTTTAAGTAAAAACAGGTGATTTACACGGTCATGGTACGATTCGCCAACTCCAATTAGTAAACCAGAGGATAGTTCTATATCCATATCGTTAACCATTTTACATGCCATTAACCTGTCTTTAAGTAGTTCACCGGGTTTTAGATGATTGAACAGTTTTTGGTTTATTGTTTCAAGGTTACAGCACACTGTGTCAGTTTGGTACTCAGCAAGTTGTTTCAGGGCTTCAGTATTTAGATCAGAACCAACATTCACCAGTAACTCCAGTTTGGTGTTTTCTTTTACAATTCTAGCAGCCTGAACAGCATGCTGTCCGTTGTATCCATGGGCACCGGAGCAGCTGACCCTGGGAATTCCAGATCTTTCCACGGATCTGGCTGCCATTAAAATTTCATCTTCTGTTTTTGTGAAAGAATGATAGTATCCTTCAGAGGATGTTTTAGCTGCAAAACCACAGTATTTACATTTTGGGGTTACTTTACATAAATTGGTTAAATGAACAGTTGAGGTGAGTTTAATACTCCTGTTTTTGGAATCTCGAAGTTCCGAAGCAGCTTCAAAAATTTTAAGGGTGTTTTCATGAGATTTTGTTCGGAACAATTCCAGAACTTCATCTTTTCTTAAATCTTCTTCATTTAACGCCCTTTTGATAATTTTGTTTATCAATTTAGCACCTGATGTATTTTTTATAAGTGTTTTAAGAGTAAGACTTATGAAGAACTTCCAGATCAGCCAGTTAAAATATAAAACAATGCGTTGGAAGTTATGAGTGTGGAATTTAAGTTGAAAATTTTCATGTAATCATTTTTATTTTCCTTTTTTTAAAAAAAAATAAAAAAAAGTGGTCTGTTTATATGTTACAGGTTGGTCCCTTTCCCTTTCTGTTTTCCAGTACTTCCAGGACTGAAGGTAAGACATCTGCGGCAGCACCGAAGTTCATGGAGTCTGCTGTTCCCAGGAGTGCTCCGGGGTCCAGTTTTTCTTCCATGTGGTCGATTCCCACACTGTTCATCAGATCGGTTACCTGGGTTAGTGATTCTTTGGCCATCATCTGGGCGAAACCTGCTGGAGCGCCGAGTATGTTCATTACTGAGTCACGGTAGCTCAAGATTCCAGCGTAGGTTATAGCAGTGAGGGCTGAGCACATGTCACATACGGGACCTAATAGTTCTGCAGGGAGTTTGAAAGCATCACCACGGGCTGCTACACCCCAATCAACCAGTTTACAGATTGCATCTTCAGAGGCGTAACCTTCTGCAATGTACACCTGTCCTTTCATTTCAGGTACTGCTCCAGGGTGATACGATGAAACATTGACTTTTGGTGCAATGTTCATTTCATCGCTTGATAGGTCTTCGAATATTTTCTGGAACATTGTAGTAGGTACTGTACAGGCATGGGTTAAGATAGCGCCTTCTTTGAGGTTATCAGCGAATTCCTTGATGATCCCCATCTGCATATCCCCTTTAGGGAACCAGGTCATGACCCAGTCTGCATCCTGAACTGCTTCATTATCATCAGTGGTGACTTCAAAACCCAGATCTTCAGGGTGGGTGAAATGAATAGCACCTTTAGGTGGCTTTGGAAGGTCTTTAGCTACTGCGTTAACCTTTTCCCTGATCTGTGGCATTATGATTTCAGGGTCTTTTTTATGAGCTTCAATAACTGCTTCGTATTCAAAATCATCAATGACAGTAAAGTCATTGTCAAATACCGGATCTGATACCACTATTTCATCTATACCTGCTAATTCCTTGAGTTCTGCCCCCATGGCAATGGTGGAATGAGTCATGGCTATTTCTGGTTTTCCTACTTGTTCTGCTACTTCGCAGGCTCGGCTGAAGTTGGTTATCCCACTGGCTGCGTGGGTTCTATAACAACCGGCCCCCAATATTGCAAGTTTCATACTATCACTCCTTTTTTCTATCAAATAGTAATAATACTACTATTTTTTGTAGTACAAAATAAGATAGTCTAAATGTAATATAAATGTTTTGATTTATGTCACATTTTTATAAAAATAGGATATATAATAATAAAATTTAGTTATATAATCATAAAATGTATATTTATCCCATACCTGGATTATCCAATAACATTGCCTATTGTGAAAATCACTCTTTAAGCCCCCAAAGAATATTAGTTTATAAAAAGAACTATTTTCAATATTTGATTAATGTAGGACCCGTATTTACTCGATTAATTAAAAAATAGAGTGCTTAAAAATAATAAGATGTGATTAAAAATAATAGGGACTTTAAAAGCCCCTGTTACCTATGATGACCATTAATCTGCAATACTAGTTTAATGACTATCTAAACACTCATCTATTTCTTGATAATTGTAGCTCTTTCATGGATCGGGGCATTTTGATCAGTTAAACCTATCATTTCATCAGGCAAGTGTTCTAAACTAGCACCATACTTAATTCTATCAGTCACTGTTTTCTGTTTACGGATGAAAGTTCCTTCCGTTATGTTAAATCCAAATGGTAGATGCCTGGCACATATTTCCCTTATATTATCATGGAACTGGTCAGGATCTTCTATTTCTGTTATTTTAACTTCAATTAAAACTCGGCCAGTTTTGACATGCAAATCAATTTTTTCACCCTTAATTGTTATGAACCTGGATTCTTCACCAGTTTCTGAAATTGACATTCTTCTACCATGCAGAACTATCCTATTAACCGCATTTATACCATCCAAGTCAATTAATAGTTTTTCTGTGGTTTCACAACCCAACAATCTGTGGGGAAATATTTCAATATCTGTTACTTGACTTTCAATATCCATTTAATTTCAACTCCATTTTTATTTTATAAAGATTAAAATTTCAGACTCCATTTAAATTTAAGAGCCCAAACAATAACATATAATCATTTTATGTCATTTCCATTGGAATTAATCATTAAGATTCCAATAATTACTTATTTCGTAGATTCTAAACCCCATAAACGTATTATAAAGGAATTCACATGAGGTAAGAAAATTCACAGTGTAAGGAATGAAATTAAAAGGAGACTTATAAAGTCTCCTTCTCTGTAGGAAGGAATTGACAGCAAATGGTGGCATTCCATTCACACATTGTCATAACCAATAGTAATAATATAACTAATATTAATTTTATTACTAGTGGTTAGTCTCATAAGAGGTAGTAAGAACTATATAAGATTTACGGTTACTCAATTAACAGAGCAAAGCCTAATTTTTGCAAGCCTAATTTTTACCTGGAAAAATTGTTAATAAATAACGTTAGAATAATAATATTTTTTTATAAAATCCCATTTAAAAAAAACTTCCATCCAAGACCTCATTTCCACAAATTGCACCAATATCCGTTTAATTACCAAAAATGCAATTATTACCTCAACCTTAAACAAAGTTAAATAACGAGCAATTTAACAATTTACTAATTTTTAAAGCTTTAAATACAATATTAATACCATAAATAATATTTAACGGTTAAATAACCACACATAGTCTATTTTACTAACCAAAACATTTATAACTGTAATACTACTTAGGTCTTTATTAATCATCAGGGAGGTAATATAAAAATGATAACAAGTAATACAAACTTGAATGTTTGTGTAAATAAAATCAAGATGATCAGGCCCGGTAACAATCCAAGAAGCTGTGATCTAAACCTAAATGTCGATTGGACTATTGAATATAATAGAACAGATGAAGGGAACATGGGATACGTTTGTACATTAGATGCAATGGGTGAAATGCCACTCAAATTTGCAGTACAGGGTTTTTTAGAATGTGAAACCCAAATAGAAGATTTAGAAAAACGTTCAGATGAACTTTCACCACTCATTCTGGATAAGTGTATGAACACCATGGTAAATATTGTAAACGCCACCAACAACAGCATAATCACCATTAACACTATCCCTGAAGTTTATTTAAACTGTGTTTCCAGTGAGTTCAAAAACTAGACTTCAACGCTATTTAAAACTTTGAATAATATTTAAACATCCAATACCACTTCAAATCATATTAAACCCACATTCAAGAAAATAACTGTCAATTTCAAGACTTAAACTGTCTGAAAAACATCATATGGTCTCTAAAGACCATTAGATAGTCTAAGATTACCTCAATTATGATCAAAAACCATTAAACAAAAAGGTGTACAATAATGTTGAAAATCGCACATACCATCTGCCCATCCTGCAGTGTAGGATGCGGTGTGAACCTTATAATCAAAAACCAGGAAGCAGTGGGAACCTACCCCTACAAAAGACATCCTGTAAACCAGGGAAAAAACTGTAAAAAAGGAAGAGATTCCTTCCACATATTGAATGAAAACCGTTTAAAAAATCCATTGATAAAAAAAACCAGTTTGGAACAGGTAAGCTGGGACGATGCCCTTGATGCTGCCAGTTTGAAGATGAAATCTTATTCTCCCATTGAAATTGGAATTATTGCCTCTGGAAACTGCACCAACCAGGAATATGAAATCTTGAAAAAATTCGCTGAATCAATGGGTGTTGAAAACATTGGCTACAATGCAGGAACATTTCCATCATTTGATTTTAAAACAGCCACCCTAGACGACGTTGAAAACGCAAGTACTATCCTAATAATAGGGGATGTTTTAAAAGAAAACCCGTTATTAGGCCGTAGAGTTATTTTAGCACACGAAAATGGTGCCACAACAATATCTGTGGATTTATTCGAAAAAACACTCACCGGAATAAATTCAGATGAATACATACAAGTAGGATCAATGTCTGAATTTTCAGAAATTAGTAAACAAGTCCTTCCCAAACTCAATGAATCATCCACAGTCCTGATTGAGAATTTAAAAACCAGTACAGAATTTGAAAATATTCTTAAAGTCTTCGAGGGATCTGATGCCAAAATATTACCAGTACTGGATGATTGCAACAGTAAAGGTGCTATGAACCATCTACCTGCATTGAATAAAGATGAGTTGAAGGAGATTCTGGAAAAGGTAAAACTTTTGTACGTGGTAGGTGATGACCCTGCATCTTACAATATAGAATCAATGAAAAACTTGGATTTCATAATTACAGAAAGCTGTTTAGTTACTGAAACTGCTTTAATGTCTGATGTGGTCTTACCTGGATCCTGCTGGGCTGAAAAGTCAGGATCATTCACCAACACCACCGGCGAAACTCAAAAAATCTTAAAAATAGTTGAAGCACCCGTAGATGCCAGGGATGATGTGAACATTATGATTGAACTGGCTGAAAAAATAGGACTGGAGTTGTAAGGTGTATAAAATGGAACCACAATTTTTACTTGCCAAAGCAAAAGACGAAAAAATAGCCAAAAAAGGGGAATGCGGAGGTGCTGTCAGCGCTTTATTTAAATATCTTTTAGATCAGGAACTGGTTGATGGAGTTTTAACCCTCACCAGGGGAGACGATATATACGATGGTATTCCCACTCTACTAGAAAATTCCGATGACATAATCGAAACCTGCGGATCCCTGCACTGTGCACCAACCATGTTCGGAGACCTGATAAGTAAACAGTTAACGGACATGCGACTGGCAGTCAGTGCGAAACCCTGCGATTCCATGGCCATAAAAGAACTGGAAAAAAGGCACCAGATAAACAGTGACACCATCTACAAGGTAGGGCTTAACTGTGGAGGTACAGTGATGCCCATAACTGCCCGGAAAATGATCGAAATGTTTTATGATGTGGATCCAAAAGATGTGGTGGCCGAAGAGATCGACAAGGGTAAATTCATTGTTGAACTATCTGACGGGACCCATAAAGCTGTGGAAATTGATGAACTAGAAGAAAAAGGGTACGGTAGGCGTGGAAACTGCCAGAGATGCGAATTAAAGATACCTCGAAATGCGGATCTGGCCTGTGGTAACTGGGGAGCAGAACCTGGGTGGACCTTCATTGAAGTTGTGACTGAAAAAGGCAGGGACCTGGTAAAAAATGCCCGGAAAAATGGATACATAGAGGTTAAAACCCCATCTGAAAAGGCAATTGCCATAAGAGAAAAGATTGAGGGAGTGATGATAAAGTTAGCCCGTAAATTCCAGGATAAATATCTGGAAGAAAATTATCCTGCCCCTCGTAACTGGGATGACTACTGGAACCGGTGCATAAAGTGCTATGCCTGTCGGGATGTGTGTCCACTGTGTTTCTGTAAAGAATGCGACCTTGAAAAAGATTTCTATGCTGATGAAAATGAAATAACACCAGATCCCCTTACTTTCCAGGGAGTTAGATTGTCCCATATGAGTTTCAGCTGTGTAAACTGTGGACAGTGCGAGGATGTGTGTCCAATGGAGATTCCACTGGCTCGAATCTACCACAGAATGCAGAAAAAATACAAAGATGAAACCGGATTCATAGCTGGTGTGAGTGAAGAATTACCACCATTGTACAGTCCTGAAAAGGAATAAAACGTCAAATGCATAGTAAATAATGTATGAACATCACAATTGGATTAAAATGTATTAAATTACATTTTTAAACGTTGCAAATTAAAATTAAGGTGATAATAATGTCTGAAAATGATCCAAAAATATTGGGATTTTGTTGTAACTGGTGTTGTTACGGAGGCGCAGACACTGCAGGTACTGCTAGAATGCAGTACCCGCCTAATGTCAGAATTTTACGGGTGATGTGCTCAGGTAGAATCAACCCATCAATGGTACTCAAAGCATTTAAAGAAGGAGCAGATGGTGTTTTTGTAGGGGGCTGTCATATGGGTGACTGTCACTACGATGCCGGTAACTACAAATGGAAACGAAGAGCTAAAATGATAGAAGATCTCCTGCCAGAATTTGGTATTGATAAAGAAAGGTTCCGTTTTGAATGGATCTCAGCTTCTGAGGGTGAAAAGTTCCAGAAAACAATGGAAGAGTTCAGCAATACCATAAAATCAGAGGGACCTCTCCAAAGGAAATTCCCCAAAGAATCCAATCAATGAACAAATTCTAATTTATTTATTTTTTTAATAAAATCATTTTATTTATCCCTAATTTAAAAAAAGATTAATCAAGTCATTTTAAAGCGAATAAATTAAATAACCGACCTAAATTAGGAAGATGAGCCCTAATTATGAATATCATTCTAAATTAAGAATATCCGGTTAAAATGAGGATATCAGATTAAATTGAGAATTTAGATTTAAGCTGAGGATATCAATTATATTAAATTAAACTGAGGATACCAAATTAGATCAAAATAACATTAAACCAAAAATATCGAATTAAATTAAGAATATCAACCTCGTGTAGTTTCAAACGGTGAAAAAAATGAAAATAGCAGTTTATGGTGCTGGAAATCAGGAACTTTACGTTAATCAACTGAAATTACCCGAAAAATATGGGGGAACCCCTCCCTATGGAGGGAGTAGGATGGCAATTGAGTTTAAAAAAGCAGGCCATAATGTTTACCTCGCAGAACCTGACAGGAGCATGCTTACTAGTGATATGTGGAAAACAGTAGAAGATGCAGGGGTGATAGTCACCTCCGATGATGCTGAAGCTGCCAGTAATGCAGAAATAGCAGTTCTCTTCACACCCTTTGGTAAACCCACCTTTAACATTGCCAAAAATATCATAACCCACCTTCCAGAAGGTGGTGTGATTGCCAATACCTGCACTGTTTCTCCCCTGGTACTGTACTATGTGCTGGAAGTGGAGATTAAAAGAAAAATAAAAGATGTGGGAATATGTTCCATGCACCCGGCAGCAGTTCCTGGGACTCCTCAACATGGCCACTATGTGATTGGAGGTCACACCACCAATGATCTGGACATGGCCACACCGGAACAGATTAAAAAGTGCGAGGCCTTGGTAAAAAGCTGCAATAAAGATGCTTACATTGTGCCTGCGGATGTTTCATCAGCAGTGGCGGACATGGGATCCCTGGTGACTGCAGTGACCCTTTCAGGGGTTCTGGATTACTATCAAGTGGGTACCAGGATCATTAAGGCACCCAAGGAAATGGTTGAAAAACAGATACTCATGACTCTGCAGACCATGGCCTCCCTGGTGGAGTCATCTGGAGTTGATGGCCTCTTAAAAGCAATGAATCCAGAGTTACTGGTTAAAAGTGCCAGGTCCATGCACCTTTTAGATGAACAAAAAGATTTAGATGCAGCCCTGGAGACTTTATCTAACCTGGATCCGGAGTTGATGAAAAATGCCATGAATGCTGAAATAAAACCAACCAACCTGGTGGCTGCCCAGGCCTTATCAAAGGAGCTTCTGAATTTAATGGGAGAAAGGGCATCTGAAGGTACCATCAGACGTTGTATGCGTAAGATGTTTGAGTGAATCAGTTCCTTTGAATAAAATGTTGAATGAATCAATTCTTTCTAAACCGGAATCAATTCCTTCCAAAATTAAAAACTTTTTTCCTATTCATTTTTCTATTCATTTTTTTGGCTGGTTTAAAATCTGGATCCATTTCAGTGGCCATACTAAAACATTCCATGGCTTCTGGATCTCTTACAAGTTTTAAAAGGGTATTCCCCTTACTGTACCATATTTCAGCATTTTCTGGATCTAATTCCAGAGCCAGATTAAAACATTCCAGTGCATATTCATATTCTTCAAGCAAACCCAGTGTAATTCCTTTATTGTACCATAATCTGAGATTTTTGGGATTTATCATAAGAGCTTTTTCATAGCATCCAATTGCTTCAGGGTACTTACCTGCCTTCATGAGGCTGTATCCTTTATTATTCAATATTTTAGTATTTTCTGGTTCTAATTCAAAGGCCCGATCAAATATCTCAAAAGCTTGACTGAATTTACGGATTTCAGTTAGAGAAATTCCTTTATTATTCATGACCATAACATTATCAGGTTCAATTTCCAGTGCCCTATCAAAGGACCCAATTGCCTTTTGGTATTCATTAACTTCCATAAGATGAAGACCTTTCTGGTTCCATACCATTACTGCATCCTGACCAGATTCCATTGCTTCATTAAATGATTCTGTTATTTTTTGATATTTATCCATCCAGTGGGTAGTTTCACCCGTCCCAGTTACTAAAAATACCAAAATCGCACCTAAAACTATGAATAATATATTTAATAATCTATTTCCTTCAAAAATTGAATAATATGCCATAGAATATACTAATAAGAGTATTGCAATTAAACCTACAGCTGCTAATATCCTATAATGAGTCCTGTTGTAATACTCAAATCTATCAAAAATACCATATAAAAACAGCATAAAACCAAAAGCACCAAAATATATGTTTAGGAAAATGTCAGAAAAACTGTAAATATTTGAATTAATCGTAATATTCCCAACAAAAAGTAAAAGGAAAAGAGACCCTAACAATAAACTTGATGATGATTTCCTCATTTTATAACTTTCCTAATGATATACCTGTTTATTTTAATACCTATTTTTATAAAAATATGTTTAAATTTGAAACACATAAACATTTTGATGACTTGAAATTATAAATTCATCAGTTTTTGGGTGACTGTATGAGTTTTACATACATTCACACTTAATTTGTAATACTTAAACTACTTTTTATACTAACTTTTAAATAGCTTAACTAATTATTATAATTAGAATAAAAAGAGGCCAAATCTGGACTGATAAAACATTATTAAAGTTTTATAACTTTGGAAAGTCAAAAAGGTGATTTTAGTGCATGATATGATCAAAGAAGCCGCAAATAACATGGATTCAGCTCTTGAACTTAGTAAAGCTAATAAAAATGTCAACGATGTGGTGGATGCAGTTGCCGAACTATCCACTGCTGAGGCCACCCAGCTAGGAATGAACTTCAAAAAATTCCCTATAGGATGTGATCTGACTGAGATCGTGGTTGGTACCTGTGCCTCTGACCTGGGAAGAGATGAACTCATGGGTAACTGCATGTTATCTAACATGCTTGGTGCTTCCATCCATGTGTGTGCCTATGCCTTTGCCGATATTGCCGAAACTAACAACATGAGGGGTATTGATATCCTCAGGGAAGTTAGAGAAGCCACTGATGTTCCACTGGATCTGGACCACTTTGGCCGTTATGGGGCCATGCGATTCCCCAGGGAGATTGTTAAATGCCCAGGGCAGTGTTACAATCAGGGCCCACCATTTCAGGAATGTCCAAGGGACCGGATCCACGCCAGACTCATAGATAAAGAAGAAGCTGCACAGGATGAGAGGGAAGAATGGATTAAATGTTCATCATCTGTTGCCATTAATGTAACCAGTGCCCAGGGTGGGGAAGGTCATGCTGCACCCCTGGAAGAGGCTGAAGAAATTGCCAGTCTTGCCCAGGAATATGGTAAAGGAGTGGAGGCCATCATGTTTATTGGAGATGGATACGATGACCTGGTCACCGGATTCAGTAAAGCCCTTGAACTGGGGGCTGATATCTTTGTACTGGAGGGTGGACCATTTAACCAGTCCAGTGACCGTCTGGATAGCTTTGCCAAGGCCGTGGCCATGGCCCGTATACTGGTTCCAGGGAAGATCGTAGCCACCAACGGTGCATATGAAGATGAATGCCGTGTGGGTCTGCGGGCAGGGCTTAATGCCATAATCACTGGTTTTCCCAGTAACCATCATGGGTACATGTGCGGATACAGCCCTGGAACTGCGAAAAAAGGTAATTTCGGACTGCCAAGGGTAATTAAAATAATCAAAGAAGAACTCAAACCTGGTTTGACCAGTGTACCAATACAGAGGGGAGAACTGGAAGCACTGGCCTCTTCAATTAAGGCAGTGGGTCCTGAAAATGTTTACCCCCAAAAAATAGGAGATTTCACACTGGGAGATGCCCACTGGGCAGTGGTTCCCAATTCACCCATTTATGAGAAGGTTGAAGTTCGAAGGACCATTCATGGTATTCATGAAAGTTTAACTGGTAACAGTGCCGCACTCATTGGAGGCAGGTTCGTTTCATGGGCCTTAGCCAGAGAACTGAACAAGGATGTGGATGAGATCATCATCAGTGATAAAGATCCATGGGTGGAAAAGGTAACTGTGGACATCTTAAATAAAGAACTATCATCAAATGTCATCGGAGCCTCATCAGATGATAAAAATGCATCTAAAAATGCAGACCACACCATAATCACTTCAACCATTCCAGGATTGGTTAGGAAGATTTCAGGGAAGTTGGATGGAGCTTTTACTTTGATTTGAGTAAAATAGTATCAAGTCTTTAAAATAAGAGTTTCAAGTAATAAAATAAAGTAAATTCTAAAGAAAAAAAAGGAAATTCCTAAAATTCCCTTTACAAATCCATTTTTTAAATAAAGATTTTGAATGCCCAGATAATCAAGTTATTCTACCCGCACTTACCACATCAAACTCATCCAGGTTCACACTTCCTATGATACGGTAGAACTCTTCTTCAGGTTGACTTTGAAGTTCCTCATGATCAATACCCCTTTCCTGTTCCAGTCCACGAATGTAATATTTGAAGTCAGGACCTAATTCATCCATGATCCGGTACCCCCTTCCAATGTGAACCAGGTCTTTTACATCACACTTAGAGGTTAGATTAACGATTTTCCCTAAAAGCTGTTCTGTGGGTTGTTTGTATGTTCCCATTTCCAGTGCTGTTTCAATATCCATTGGAACTCCAAGTTCACGGGCAACTTCGCGTTGGGTTTTTCCGGTGTGTTTTCTGAATCCTAAAACCAAATTTTTTAAATCATCTTCCATAAGATCATGCCTCCTACTTTTACAAATAATAATATGATACCCATATTATAAATAATTATTTAAATTAAAGTATTACTAATCTTTGGGCAATAAAAGGTTAAAAATCTCTCAAAAATCATCCCTACCAACCCGAAAGCTTATTTATTTGAAAATCCTATCTAGTTCAAAGTAGGAACTCGTTATAAATTAATTGAAAATTAACTTATCAATCCAGATCATATTCACGTTTTAATTAAATAAAATTCTAACTAAATAAATAATTAATACAAGGTGCCAATTTGCTTAAAAAACGTTACATATTCTTAATTTTATTGATCCTCCTGGGGATTTACATGTTCATCGAGCCATACTGGATTGAAACCAAGTATGTAACCATTGAATCTGACCAGATCCCAAACCAGTTTGACGGGAAAACCATTGTTTTCCTATCAGATATTCATGCTGGTCCTGATTTTAGTCAGAGCCGGATCGGCAGTGTCGTCAGCCAAGTTAATGCTTTAAACCCCGATTTAATACTTCTGGGAGGAGATTATGTGGATGGGGATTCTGCCTATATTAACTCAACCTTTGCGTCTTTATCCAAACTGAAAGCACCCCTGGGTGTTTACGCAGTCTTAGGGAATAAAGATCCCCAGTATAAAACCCTGAACGCCATTCCCACCTACGGAATTACATACATTGGCAATAAGGGAACATGGATTGTGGAAAACGGTTCCAGGATCCGTCTGGGAGGTGTGGGTGATTACAACAACGGTGTTCAGATCCCCAATGCCACCACCTCAG
The DNA here is from genome assembly GCF_963665055.1 of uncultured Methanobacterium sp. Classification (NCBI taxonomy): domain Archaea; kingdom Methanobacteriati; phylum Methanobacteriota; class Methanobacteria; order Methanobacteriales; family Methanobacteriaceae; genus Methanobacterium; species uncultured Methanobacterium sp. The sequence continues at coordinate 128,739 of NZ_OY762015.1, read as the reverse complement.
TGGTTACTCCTCAGGACTTCGTTATTATGGTTACCCATAATCCTGATTATTTCCCCAAGGTGGATAAGTCCAAAGTGGACCTGGTTTTCTCTGGTCACACCCATGGTGGGCAGGTAACATTTTTCGGCCTATGGGCACCAGTTACTCATTCTGATTACGGGAATAAATACAGGACTGGAGTAATTGAAGAAAATAACAGTATTCTGATCGTTAGTAATGGTATAGGAACAACCATGCTCCCATTAAGGTTTTTTGCTAGGCCCCAGATAATTGTGGTTGAATTAAAAAAGACATAACCTGGAAATACCAGTGATGAAAATAGGCATAACCGGTTGAAAAGGCAAAACTGGGAAATTAACAACCATGTGAAAAAAAATGGTCAGACAAGTTATCATGTAATAAGATGGTTAAAAAAAATCATCCATGTAAATAAACTGGTCAGAAAAACAAATCAAACATGTTAACTAATCAGAAAAAACAAAGCAACCACGTAAATAAACTGGTCAGTAAAATAAACCCATCACAGAAAGATAACACCCATTTCATTTGGAACTTTTCAAGCACATCCCCCGAGTCATACCGGGCTTTTTATCAAGAAGGAGTTTTATTGCCTGATCAAAGTGGTCTAAAGCTTCTTCAGTTCTTCCAAGCTGTTTAAGAGCCACTCCTTTATTGTACCATGCAGGGAAGTAAATGGAATGCAGTTCTATAATTTTATCAAAACATTCAATAGCATCTTCCTTGACACCCATATCCATCAGGATAAGACCCTTATAATTCAGTACATCCCACTCTTTAGGCTCTATTTTTAAGGCATTTTCAATGTATTTAAGGGCATCTTCCAGTCCTCCCATTTCATAGAATGCCCGCCCAATATTGTAGAGAGCAATAAAGGAAGTGGGATCTGATTCTGCAGCTTTGTTAAAATAATCAATTGCATCCTGATAACTTTCAAGATCAAAAAGTATTTCTCCCTTAGCATTACACAGATCCGGGTACAGATCATCAGATTTTTCAATCAAAGTCAATGCATCATCAATTAATTTCTGAGCGGTTTTATTTTGCCCCAGAAAATGGTAAGCCAAGCCATTGAAATACAATGCATCCACATCACGGGGTTCTCGGGATAAAAATTTTTCATAGGAGCGTATGGCCTTATCATACTCACCCAAATAGAATAAAACTGTTCCTTTATCAAAAAATAAGCCAACATTTTCAGGATTGTATTCTAAAGCTTTATTGTAATCCTTCAACGCCAGGTTCAGGTCTCCAACATCAACGTACACTGCTCCCCTTAATAGATGGGCATCAGGGTTATGGGGTTCAAATTCTAAGGCACGGGAAAAAAGGTCAATAGCTTCAAAATAGTTTTTATGATCTAACCAGCTTTCAATGCCCTTTTCAATGTAATGGTGAGCACCTTCAGTGTTCATTATAATCCCCTCTTACGTATTTATTATTTCTTTATTATGAAATATAAAATTTGGGTAAAAAATGAAATTTATAAACTAAAATGAAGTTATAACCGATAAAAATTAGGTTTTTAAGAAGTAGAAATTAGGATTATAAATTAAAAATTGGATTATAAGAAGTTAATAGAAGTTTTATAGAATTAAGAATTACATTTATAAAAATCATTTAAATAATTCAAAAAAAGAATAAAGAGTTCCACCAAATCACCCTGCAGGATGAATGGTGGAATTTTCAAGTTTTATGGACTTACAGACTAATTTTTAGGCCAACAACATCCACGGTATATCCTTAGGTTTTTTTAAGGACCTAAAGAATTTCGGGGACTTAAGTGCCTGCTCCACCAGTTAAGGTGTCAGTGGACATGTCCAGAAGCAGGGGTTTTGGTAGTTCTATGCCAATGGTTTCTCCTATAACATCTTCCACTGTTTTAACTGGTATGAATTCCATTTCTTCCTTAACATCATCTGGAACATCGTCCAGGTCTTTAAGGTTTTCTTCAGGAAGGATGACCCTTTGTATTCCTGCACGGTGGGCGGCTAATACCTTTTCTTTGATACCACCTACTGGTAAGACTGCTCCTCGGAGGGAGATTTCACCGGTCATTGCCAGTTTGGGGTCCACAGTCTGTCCAGTGACCAGAGATGCTATGGTGGTCAGTAATGCCACACCGGCTGATGGTCCGTCCTTGGGAATGGCCCCGGATGGTACGTGTATGTGCAGGTCCTGTTTGTCGAATTCCACACTCTTCAGGTTGAAGGCCAGTCTGGAGCGGATGAGGCTCTGGGATATCTTGGCGGATTCCTTCATCACATCCCCTAACTGTCCGGTGAGGAGTAGTTTCCCGGTTCCGGGCATGAATGCTCCTTCAATGAACAATATGTCTCCACCGACTGGTGTCCAGGCCAGGCCAGTTACCACTCCTGGTGGGTTGTGTTTCCCAGCCATGTTGATCTGTATGAGTTCATGCCCCAGAAGATCGTAGAGCATGTCGTCTTTAACCACGTAGGGTAGGTCCACCTTGCCCAGTACGATTTTTTCTGAGGCCACCCTGGCCACAGTTGCCAGTTGACGTTTAAGTCCCCTTACTCCTGCTTCTCTGGTGTACTTTTCAATGATGGTTTTTATGGCCTCATCTTCAAACTGTATCTGAGTATCATCCAGGCCGTTGTCTTCTAGGACCTCATCAACCAGGTGGTTTCGGGCTATGTGGAATTTTTCGTGGCTGGTGTAGCTGCCTATTTCTATGATTTCCATACGGTCCCTTAGTGGGCCGGCTATTCCCTTGAGGGAGTTAGCAGTGGCTATGAAGAACACTTCGGATAGATCATAGGGTACTTCCAGGTAATGGTCAGAGAAGGTGTTGTTCTGTTCAGGGTCCAATACTTCCAGGAGGGCGCTGGCTGGGTCTCCATTGTAGGATGCCATTAGTTTATCCACTTCATCCATGATGAACACTGGGTTTCTGGTACCGGCTCGTTTCATTCCCTGGATTATTCGACCGGGTAGTGCTCCTACGTAGGTTCTTCTGTGACCCCTGATTTCAGATTCATCCTTCACACCACCCAGGCTGATACGCACGTATTCACGCTGGAGTGCTTCGGCAATGCTCTTTCCCAGGCTGGTTTTACCGGTTCCTGGTGGTCCTACCAGGAGGAGTATGGATCCCTGTTTGTTCTTTTTGAGTTTCATCACTGTCAGGTGCTGTATGATCCTGTCTTTGACTTTGTCCAGACCGTAGTGTTGCTGGTTTAAGAGTTCTCTGGCTGCTCCAATGTCAATATCCTTGACCTGGCTTTCACCCCATGGGAGGCTGGTTAAAAGGTCTAGGTAATTTCGGATGACGTTTTCTTCGGTGCTGTTGGGTCCCTGGCGTTCCAGTTTGTTCACTTCTTCCAGGGCAACCTCTTTGACCTCTTCAGGCATGTTTGCTTCTTCGATTAACTCCCGGTAATCCTTTTTATGGGTTCCTTCAGATTCTGAGAGTTCATCCTGTATCACCCTGAGCTGCTCTTTCAGGAGATTTTCCCGGTGTTTTTTGTTCATTTCCTCGTTGAGTTTGGCGGCCATTTCCATCTGGAACTTGATGGACTCTTTCTGCTCCAGTAGGATGTCCAGAAATTTTAAGCTTTTATCTTTCAGTGAGCGTGTCTCCAGGAAGTCCTGTTTTTCTTCTAGGGATAGTCTCATGTAGGGGAATAGGCTGGCTATTACCTTACCCACGTCGTCCATTTTATTGATTTGCTCTGCGTAGGCCTTGGATTCTTTGAAGTTTTCACTGATCTCTGAGACCAGGTAGCGTACGTGTTTTAAGATTTCTGCCTGGTTATCCTTATCTAAATCATCAATATCTGGTATTAAATGGTATTTAGCCCGGTAATTTAGACCATCCTTGATGAGTTCGTCAATTTCTGCTCTTTCTATGATCTCCACTTTAAGGTGGTAAAAGTCCCTCATTTCAGTGGCGTTTTCGATTTTTACCAGGGTTCCAGTGTGGTAAATGTCAGATTCTGAGTAAAACCGGGCAGGTAACCCATCCTTGGTTGCTACGGCTATACCAAAGTAATCATGGTCACGAACACGGTCGTGTATTTCCCTCCCCATTTTTCTACTTATTTTAAGGTTCATGTTAGTTTCGTGTAATAAAACCATATCTGGTAAAACTAACACAGGTAATTCTTCATTTGCGTTTATTTCGGTCATATTATCACTCACAGGGTTTAATGAGATGTTTTTAATTTTTTTGTTTTGATTTTTAGGATGTATTTTTAATAATGATTGAAGTACTCTCAATTTGATTTAAATTGTTTAAATATTGCATTAATGATTGGAAGATGTTTAAAAAAATTCAGACCCTAATTTTAGGCCTTTATTCTTCCTTTTTTTCCGAATGTTTGCAGCTGGCCTTTTCCAGCTGACTACACTTGGCAAATGCACAGGTGAATAAAAAATCAATTTGCTTCTGGTGTTTTTCCATGGAGCGTCTGTTGAATCTGTAGTAGATGAAGTTCCCCTCTTTGTGTGCGATGAGTATATTGGCATTTTTCAGGACTTTCAGATGCTGCGATGCTGCAGGTTGAGTTATGCCCATGTTCTTTGATACCTGGGTTACACTGATTTTTTCCACCTCCCCTGAGGCCAGGGAGTAGATAAGTAGCAACCGGTTGACATTGGCCAGTGCTTTAAGCACTTCCTCCAGTTCTTCGGTAGACTCCAATGTTGACTTGGAATTAATCCTAAGCATAACACATGTTATATAAGTATATGCTTATATACTTTTCTATTGTACGGACTGTTCGTATAAGAACCTTTAAATACTAAGTACGATGATCTATGTAACAGTGTTTTGTTACGCTAATGTAATGTGGTGTTAAAAAATGGAAGAAGAGTTGATTTCCAAAAAAGAATTACTAGAATTAACCCAAATTTCCTATGGCCAGTTATACCGCTGGAAAAGGAAAAATTTAATCCCAGAGGAATGGTTTATCCGGAAATCTACCTACACCGGTCAGGAAACCTTTTTTCCAAAAGAGAAGATTATCGATAGAATCGAGAAAATAAAGAACATGAAAGGAGATATTTCCTTAGACAACCTGGCAGACATGTTATCCCCAAATCTAATGGAAATAGCAATGGAAAGTCAGGACTTGATGAAGCAGAACATTGTTTCAAAAACAACTCTTGATTTCTATACAACAAAAAAAGGTGAAACCAGAAAGCTGGATTTTGAAACCATACTATTTCTTTACATCTTAGATAAAATGTTTGAAGAAGGGAAAATCAATTTTGAAGAAGGAAATATGATATTGAACATATTAGAAGAATATTACACTAAATTTAAGGCAAAAAGCTGCGAATTAATATTTCTACGCAAACTGGGAATTTCCAGTTGCTGCCTGGTTTCAAATGTTGCAGATATCTACTTTGAAAACAGTACCAAAATCATTGAAAAAATGAATTTAACTGATTTAATCGAGGAGTTGAAGATTAAAATAGTTTAAAGGGGTGATACCTATGGAAATCGTGAGTGATTTAAGAATTAATGGTCATGGAAGTGCAAGTGGCGGTAAATATAATTCTGTAAACATTAACGGAAGTGGAAAGATAGACGGTGATCTTGAGTGTATATATCTGAAAATAAATGGACAATGCAACTTAAATGGAAATGTTACGGCAGATCAATTGAGAGTGAATGGTAATAATTCCATTAAAGGTAATCTAGAAGTAGATAAGATGAAAATTAATGGAACTACTGATATTAAAGGTAATTTATCCACAGAAAAGGCTGAAACCTATGGTAGTATCAGTGTTGTGGGAGATTGCAATGCTGAATATTTCAAGATCGAAGGAACCTTTGGAATTGACGGGCTGTTAAATGCCGATGAACTGGAACTCAGGTTACACGGATCATCCCGAGCCGGTGAAATTGGTGGATCAAAGATCACAATTAAAAGAAAAGGAAAATATGACATATTTGGCCTCAAAGGCATGATCATGCCCTTTGGAGCAGGAAAAGAACTGACCACTGAAACCATTGAAGGAGATGAAATTTACCTTGAAAATACCCAGGCCAAAGTGGTAAGGGGCGATACAATCGAACTGGGTCCAGGATGCAAAATAGAACTGGTGGAATATAACAGCAGCTTTAAAATGCACAATGAATCTTCAGTGGCAGAACAAAGGAAAATTTGATAACATGACTAATAACGTGATTGAAGTTAGATCTCTGGTTAAAAAATACGGGGATTTCACAGCAGTAAATGATATATCTTTCAGTATTGAAAAAGGGGAGATATTCGCCTTTCTTGGACCTAATGGTGCAGGTAAAACCACCACTGTTGAAATGATGGAATGCCTGAAAAATTTAACAGCAGGAACCATTACCATCCTGGGATTTGACATTAAAAAAGATGAGATGGAAGTTAAAAAAAGAATTGGTGTGCTTCCACAGGATTTCAATGCATTTGAATGGTTAACAGTTTATGAAAACATCGATTACTTTGGCCAGATGTACCCCACCCATACCAACGTGGATGATCTAATTGAAATGTTGAGCCTGGTTAATAAAAAAAACACCCTGTTTAAAGATCTCTCCGGAGGCCTGAAACAACGGGTGGGAATTGCCATATCCCTGGTTAATGATCCGGAAATAGTCTTCCTTGATGAACCCACTACCGGCCTTGACCCCAAGGCCCGGCGTGATGTGTGGGATGCAATCAAAGCACTCAAAACAAAGGGAAAGACAGTATTTCTCACCACCCATTACATGGATGAAGCCCATTATCTGGCAGACCGGGTGAACGTGCTGCACAATGGCCAGATAATTGCAGAAGGAACACCAGAAGACTTAATTAACCACCATGGTGGTGGCAACACCCTCATAATCAGGGAATGCGAGGAAATTGCCAAAAATGAATTAATCGAAGCCATTCCTGAGTCTAAAATTGAGGGGAATAATGTTTTTATAAAATTAGCTGAAGAAGATGGAACAAAATGTATGTCAAAGGCATTATCTATTATTAATCGAAGCGAACTTGCATGTGAAGAAATTTATGTTAAAAAAGCAACTTTGGAAGATGTATTCTTGAATTTAACTGGTGATAAACTCTCAGAAGGGGGTAAATAAATGTCACGGATCAGCACCGATATTAAGTACAGTTTGAAAGAGACATTCCGGGACAGGATGAATATTTTCTGGATGTTCATCTTCCCCATAGTGCTTTTCCTTTTATTTGGATACATATTTGGAGGTCAATCAGACACAGTTACCCTTTATTATCAGGATAACGATGGTTCATCCATGTCCAGTAATTTTATCCAGACCATGGGATCTACCGGGGCAGTCCAGCTCAAAGATGGTTCAGGGATGAACCTGGAAGAAATGCTGAAAGATGGGAAGATCACATCGTACTTGATTATACCCCCGGGTTTTGGTCAGAATATTCAACAATCAATAAGCACTACTCAGCAGTCCATAGGCACTGCTGGGGTTAATGTGTATTATGATAAGTCTAAACCAACTTCCATGGCCGTGGTTTCAGTGGTTCAGCAGGTGGCCAATGGTTTCAACATGAAAATGTCCGGTGCCCATGAAGTCATCACCGTGAACTCCCAGGAAGCTGCTACTTCTGGTATGAACTACTTTGACTTCCTTCTTCCAGGAATACTGGCCATTACCATCATGTCTGCAGCAGCAAATATGTCCGTGGGGACAGTGGCCAGGTTACGTAGCACTGGAGTGTTCAGGAAACTTTCAACCACACCCTTAACCAGTAAGGAATGGATTGCATCCAGAATCACCACCTGGACCATACTGGTGATCTTATCACTGGCAGTGGCCCTGTTCCTAGCAACATTTGCATTTAACATTCACCCCCAGATCAACGTAGTGAGCGTGCTGTTAATAGTTGTTGGAACTGCACTCTTCGCCGGATTTGGAATACTGGTTGCCAACTTTGTGAAAAATGAAGAATCAGCCATGAATGCCGTGGGAGTAATCACTTTCCCCCTTATGTTTGTCTCCGGGACCCTGATACCAGTGGAGAACATGCCCTGGTTCCTGCAGTACCTGGCCAAGATATCCCCTCTAACTTACCTGAGTGAGGGCCTCAGAAGTTCCATGATAACTGGAAATACTGGGGATGCGGTAATGGACCTGGCCATAGTTGCAGTACTGGGAATAGTACTCTTTGGTCTAGGTACAGCAACCTTTAGCTGGAAAGAGGATTAAAAATTATATGAACATGAGCAATATACGAAACGGAGGAATTATTTATGGAAAAAAGGAAAGACCTGAAGATTTACGGGTCTGGAATTTCAAGCGGCGGTGAATTTAACCGGATAAGTATAATGGGTGAAGGCATAATCCACGGAGACGTGGAATGCTCTAACCTTAAAGTGTATGGGGAAGGCCAGCTGGACGGCAGTGTGAAATCTGCGGATTACGTTAGCATAAAGGGTGAAACAATCGTTAAAGGAGATTTGAATGCCCAAAAAGTTAAAGTGCAAGGAGAATTTGAAGTCAGTGGAGATTTACTGGTGGATGAAGCCAAAATCCATGGAAGTATACTGGTAGGAAAAGATTTTAATACTGAAATCTTGAATTTAGAAGGTGGTTTCACAATTGAGGGTATGCTCAATGGAGATATATTAAGAATAAACCTTTACTGGCCGAGTAAAGTGAATGAAATAGGTGGTTCTGATATTACAGTTAAAAAAAGTGGGAAGCTGAGCTTTTTAGGTATTAAAACTAAAATAATGTCCGAGGGGAAAAATGAACTCATTGCAGATGTAATTGAAGGAGATAATGTTTATCTTGAAAATACCACTGCAAGGGTAGTGCGAGGAAACAACATAACCATAGGCCCAGGTTGTAAGATTGAAATGGTTGAATATAAAGAAAATTTCAAGACAGATGGAAAATCAGAGGTTGGAATGGATAAAAAGATATGATATCTATTTAATTAAATTTTTTTTGGGATTTTATCTGTAATCAATAGCAACTATCTGATTCATTAACCTTCCATGAGGTTTATATCACCAATTTTGATCATTTCAGGTATTATGGGTAAGTTCTCACCCGGGATTAGGGGATTTTTTAAAAACTGTATATTATCCGGCCCGCCTTTACCCTCGTTTCTATCAATCAGTGATCCATTATCAAATGATGCCCAAACCTGGATCAGGGTGTTATCTGGGTTTTTTTCCACGTCCTGAAATATTACATTACGCCGATTGACTCCCCAAAGATCTGTGCCTGCTATCCTGGCTGCAGCAGCAAGAGGATCACTGTTAAACTCGGTGAAATTCCCATCTCTGTAAAACTGTGGTGCATTGGGCACACTGACAAAATCTCCATCCTTCATTTTAAACAGTTTGGTTAATGAAGTATTTTTGCAGCAGATTGCAGATCCAACATAATTATCCGGGCTTTTGATTAGGAAGTGTCCCACGCACATGCTCCTTAAGATGGATTGGGCGTTTTCCATGGAATCATGGTTAATTCTTGCATTCTCCATTATTTGACCCGCCAGTGACATTAGTTCATGGTTACGAATTGTACCAATACCACCACTGGCAATAATCCAACCATTATCCGTGATTACAGTATGGTAGAAAAGACCTCCATTGATTTTGTATTCTACTGCTGCTTTTTTCCCATGGAAATATTTCTGTGTAATTATTAACTCAGCCGGGAATTTTGCATCTCTCCGGAATGCAACCACGTTATGATTATTTGTAACCTGTACTATAACAGAACAGCAACCCTCATCCCAATCATTATCCATTATTGGCTGTTTTACCCTACTGTCTGCAGTTAAATGATTGAGAAATACCATCAGTTATCTCCATATTGGGCTTATCAATGAGTTCTATGCAAATTTTAAATGTTTCTGTTCTATCAGTTTCCCCAGTTCGTTCTAATCTTTTCCCAAGACTTATACTTCCAGAGATCCATGTATTCTTATTCAGATTATAGTATCTTAATTCATAAACTTGTCTCATTGTAGTTATAGTTAAATATTGATCTATACCCCCCCCAAAGTTAATCAACAAGTTGAGTTATACAAGGTTGATCTACACCTCCGGTTAATCTAAGAGGCATTTCATAACTATCGTTAATTTTATATTGTAGTTCTTCAATCTAACAAATAAATGAATAATTATCATATAAATACTATCAAAAAAAAACAGCGCTTCAACTAAAAAAACTTTAGCGATAATTTATGAAAGGATTAATAGTAATAAATAGATAATAAAGTTTCACTGTTTTTTTAAAATGCTGATAAATTATTTATAAATGGTAGATTATTCTGTAAATAATTCTGATAAAAAAATAGAAAAAGAGGATTTTATGAGATGGGACTTTTCAGAAATATCAAAGTCTTTTTTAAATGATGACCAAGGAAAATTATTGATAGAAGGTAGTTTTGGCCTGGAAAGAGAGTGTCAAAGGATTCTTTCAACTGGCGATCTTGCTCTAACTCCCCATCCTCAGGTATTCGGGGATAAAACCAAAAATCCCAGTATTACCAATGACTTTTCTGAAAGTCAGATTGAAATGATAACAACACCCTGTAATTGCGCAGAAGAAGCATACAATGCCTTAAAAACAATAAACCTTGGGGTTGAAAATGGCATTGGTGATGAACTACTATGGCCACTCAGTATGCCTCCAAATCTTCCAGACGAAGAAAAGATTCCCATTGCAACTTTCCCTGATTGTGAAAATGGAAAAGAGATGGAAATATATAGAAATGGTTTGTCACTGCGATACGGTAAAAAAATGCAGATGATATCTGGAATTCATTACAATTTTTCTTTTGGCAATGAAATGATCAACTATTTATATGAAAAATTTGGAAACCATGAGGATAAACGTTTATTCATTGATGAAATACATTTTGGACTGGCAAGAAACTTTCTACGCTACAGTTGGATCTTGATTTACCTTTTCGGAGCATCACCATTCTGCCACTCCAGTTATTATCCAGTTATAAAAAAGGAACTCATGCTCATTCAAAAATGCTGTCCTGATCCTGAAAATATCATTGAAAACTGCCTCCAATATGCAACATCTCTCCGTGTAAGTAGATTTGGCTATTCAAACAGTCTTAAAAATGAGAATATATACTTCAATAGTTTAAAGGAGTATTCTACAAAGATGCATAAAATGCTGTCAACTAAAGATGAAGAATACTCAAAACTGGGAATTTATCGAAACGGTTCTCAAATTCAACTCAATGGAAACATCCTACAGAAAGAAAGTGAATTTTATTCTTTAATTCGATTAAAACAAGCCATACGTAAAGGGGAAACTCCACTGGATGCACTGGAAAAGAGGGGTGTGAAATATGTGGAAGTTAGAATTTTAGATTTGAACCCTTTCCAGAAACTGGGTTTAACCATGGACCCAATGCATTTCCTCCATGTTTTCATGCACTTTTGCCTGTTTGAACAAAGCCCTCCCATCACTGACCCAGAACATGATCTGATAAACTTAAATCACCATTTAGTGTCACTTACTGGAAGACAAAAAGATTTAAGCCTTAAAAAATATGATGGTAGTAAAATTAGTCTCAAATCATGGGGAGAGAAAATATTTGAAAAACTTAAAAAAATAGCTGAGCTGATGGACAACAGCACTGCAAATAATAAATATGGAGCATGCGTAGAAGCTGAACACCAGAAACTTTTGGATATGTCCCTATTACCCTCTGAAAAGATAACTCTGGAAATGACAGAGAATAATGAAAATTTTTTAGAATTTGGAATAAAATATGCTAAAAAAAATTCTAAATAGTTCTATGCTAAAAATAATTTAAAATAGTCCTATTATAACTTTCTAAATAGTTCTATACTAAAAAAAATTCTAAATAGTCTATTATAACTTATTCCCACAACCAAAATCCAGGAGAAGGCAAATTATGTTAAAAAACTATGAAGGACTTGAACTTTCAACTCAGATGATTATAGAAGAAGCTTTAAAAAGGGATGCCAAGGTTGAAGTGCTGGACTGGGATGACAATTTCATTCGCCTGAAAAAAGGTATGCGGGTTGAATATATTAAGCAGGCCACCAAAACATCTGCAGATTCATATGTTGTGGCCTTAATCATGGAAAACAAGGAGTTAACCAAGTTAATTCTCAAAGAACACCACATCAATGTACCGGAAAGCATTACAGTTAACAGGACTGATGAAGCTTTAAGCAAATATTCAAACTTTAAAGGTAATGATATTGTTATAAAACCCAAATCTGCTAATTTTGGAGATGGAGTTTCCATAGTTAAGGATTTAAAATCAAAAAAAGATTACATTAAATCCATTGAAGAAGCATTAAACTATGCTAACTATGTTCTGATTGAAGAATTCATACCCGGCAGGGAATATAGATTTTTAGTAATTGCAGATGAAGTTGTGGCAGTAATGCACAGAGTTCCAGCAAATGTAATGGGGGATGGAACACACAACATCAAAGAATTGGTTAATGAAAAAAATAAGGATCTAAGAAGAGGTAAAGGACATATAACCCCACTTGAAAAGATTGAATTAGGTTCAGTAGAAAAAAATAATCTGACTTCTCAAATGAAGGATGTTTACTACTTGCCAGAGGAGGGTGAGATTGTGTATCTCAGGGAAAATTCAAATATTAGTACAGGTGGGGATAGTATTGATTTTACAGATGATATACTTGAGGATTACAAAATAATTGCCCAAAATGCAGCAATGGCAGTTGGTGCAAAAATTTGTGGGGTTGATATGATTATCCAGAATGTGAAAGCAAAACCCAATACAAACAACCATAGCATTATCGAATTGAATTTTAATCCAGTACTGTATCCGCACAATTTCCCGTATAAAGGCCAAAACAGACATGTTGAGAAGAAAATACTTGATTTATTAGGTTTTTATCCTACCACCCATAAAAATATGTATGAAACCTAAAATTAATTCCTGCTGTTCTGGATAATTATTTGGTAAGATGTTGTTTTAGGAACTGTTTTTATATTTTTCCAGGTCAAACCCCATGTATTCAGAGGCCCAGTCTGTGATAGATTCAAGAACAGGGATCAATGCGGTTCCACTTTCGGTTAATGAATACTCTACTCTAGGGGGGACTTCAGGGAATACCTCCCTTTCTATGATTTTATAATTCTCGAGGTCTCGAAGGTGTTTAGTGATGGTTTTGGGGTTAACATTGTACATTCTTTTTTGAAGCTCTGTAAATCTTAATTTATGATCACGGAGATGCCAGGTGATTAAGAGGTTCCATTTATTTCCAATAATCCCCATTGCAGCTACAAGTTCGCATTTTTCTTCTTTTTTAGCTTTCATCTGAATCTGCCCATTACTTACTTCTCGGAAATAATATTACTTTTATCCTACTGAGGTATATAAATAATTTATGGTCTAAAAAAAGGCATAAACAAATTAGAGAGGTTAATTATGTCAAAAGTTAGGACCAAAGTTGTTCCATTCCCAGTTCCAATCGCTATTGTAAGTTCAATTATTAAAGGAAAGGTTAATTTTGCTACTTACGGATGTTTCGGACTCTTAGCACCCCGACCCATAACGTATGTTTACATTGGCTCAATTGAGCCACATTACACCAATATCGGGATCAAGGAAAATGGATATTTCGGTGTTAATATACCATCCACCGATCAGATGAAAGAAACCGATTATGTTGGGCTTGTTTCAGGCCATAACACTGATAAATCAAAGGTTTTTAGAACATTTTCTGGTGAAGCAGATGACATACCCTTAATTGAGGATTGTCCCGTGAATATGCTTTGCAAACTCACCAAAACCGTCGACCTCCCGGGTCGTGATATTTTCATTGGCGAAGTTCTGGAAACCTATGTAAATGAAGAATGTCTGACCAATGGAGAATTAGATTTTAAGAAGATAAATCCACTATTATTTACTTCTGCTACTGCAAAATACTGGGAACTGGGTAATATCATTGGTTCAGCCTATAAAGAAGGTAAAATAATGTTAAAACCATGACCTGGTTTTTTTAAATTTTTGTTTCATGAAATTTTGTTTTTAATTTTAAAAAATGTATTGAGGTGTCTAAATGGAGATTATAAGAGAGTTTATTGACGGTGATGGATTCCAGGTACCCTGTGTGACTGTAAAACCATTAAATCCCAGAGGATCTGCGGTAGTGGTTCATGGGTACGGTGGTACTAAAGAAGGAACACTTGGTTTGGCCTGGAGAATAGCTGAGAAAGGATTTACAACTGGTAGTATCGATCTTCGGGGGCATGGCCAGCATTCATTTGATTTTGGTAGTGACTGTTTATCTGATGTTGAATCTGCTATTTCCTATTTCAAAGATTATGGGGAGGTAACTGCAATAGGCCACTCCCTTGGAGGGAGACTTGCACTTGAAAGCAGTGCAGATTATGCTATTGGAATTTCACCGGCACTGGGTCGGAATTTTAGCAATAATACCCAGAATAATGTGAAAGCATCCAGAGATTATTTAGTTCATAAATCTGCTAACACTAATTTATTTGACATTTTAAGTAGTGATAACCATTTTTCAGGGTTTGATCATGATAAAACACTCCTAATTTATGGTACACGTGATTTACCGGAGATTATATCTGAATGTGAAGATTTAAAATGCAAGAATTTAGATGCCATACCAATTGAAGAAGCACTGCACAGTGATATTTTCCTACTGGAACCAACTTTCAAAACTATCACAGAAAAGTTACAGGAATGGTACCCTGAATAATAGGATCTAAAAGAGGAGATGCTTAGATCTGAAAATGAGGATACAGAGAAGATTTAACTGAAACTAAAGGAGAATGAGAGAAAATGAAAGTAATTGCATTTAATGGAAGTCCAAGAAAGGAATGGAACACTGCAACACTGCTTAAAAATGCTCTGGAGGGTGCTGCATCACAGGGTGCTGAAACAGAATTGGTACATTTATACGATCTGGATTACAGTGGATGTACCAGTTGTTATGAGTGTAAACGGATAAACAGTAAAAGTTACGGAAAATGCGCTTTAAATGATGACTTAACACCATTCCTTGATAATATAAATGATTATGATGCAATTTTTCTTGGATCTCCAAATTATATAGGAACCATATCTGGTATGGCTAAATTGTTTATTGAAAGGCTTGTTTATCCCTATGTAACCTATAGCAAAGATTTTCCATCCACATTATTTAAGGATGAACTGAAAATAGGATTTATTTACACAATGGGTTCGCAGGATTCATGGATGAAAGCCATGAATTATGATAAAGTAGCATATGATCTTAAGGGACTTTTTGAAATGATATTCGGGGAATCTGAAGTACTTATTGTAAATGATACGTTAATGTTTGATGATTATTCAAAGTATGTGAGTGAAAGGTTTGATCCCGATGCTAAAGCTAAAAGAAAAAAAGAGGTATTCCCCTTAGATTGTGAAAAAGCATTTAAGATGGGGTTAAAGTTTTCGGGTTAAAATTTGCTAAATTTAGTGAAGAAGGAAGTCTTTAGTTATGGAGTTCAAACCTAAAACATATACGGTCGGTGATGTCGAGGTCACCCGTATCAGTGAATCAGTTTTAGATGGTTTCACTCTCGCATCACTCCTTCCAGATTGGAATAAAAAATCATTAACTAATGAGAAAAATGGAGTATCAAGTTTAATAAGTGGTGAACCAGCTTTTTTGAGTACACATACCTGGCTGGTTAAAACCCGAAAACATACCATTCTTCTGGATACTGGAGCTGGAAATGATAAGGAGCATCCATTCACATCCTACTTTCATCATCAACACCACCCTATCTTAAAAACTTACATTATGCTGGGATTAAACCGGAAGATGTTGACTACGTTTTAATGACTCATTTACACGTAGATCATGTTGGATGGAATACCAGACTATCTGAGGAGGAGTGGGTGCCAACTTTTCCCCATGCAAGGTACGTATTCTCTCGAGCAGAATATGAGTACTATAAAGACCCGGCCAACCATAACGATATGAATAAAACCAGTGCAATACTCTAAAAGACAGTATTTTACCCATTATTGAAGCCGGGCTTGCTGAGATGATTCCTATTGATGGCAGTGAGTTTATTGATGGTTTATCATTTAAACCAACTCCTGGTCACAGCCCTCATCATTCATCCATTACACTCTCATCCGTTGGAGAAAATGCCCTGTTTTCTGGAGATATTTTCCATAATCCCCTACAGGTCCGTTATCCAGAACTCAATTCTATATTTGATGCATTTACAGATGAAGCTCGTTCTTCAAGACATTGGGGAATTGAATATGCACTGAATCATCAGGCAATTGTTTTTAGTTCTCATTTCCCTGAAAGCTCAGCAGGAAGGATAGTACGCAGTGGAGAACATCTTGATTGGAAGTACATTTAATTCCATACTAAAGTCTCAAAGATAGAAAAAAGAGTTAAAATGAACTTGAATTGGAACAGGTAAAAGAAAGTTGAATTGAAAATTAAGTAAAAAAGTTAAATCTAAATAATAAGTAAAAAGAAGTTAAATCTGAAAAATAAGGCTTATTTTTTTTCAAAGAAGCTGGAAAAGTTATTTTCAAATATGGAGTGCTTCTGACCTTAATTTTTTGATATTCCCGCTTAGACTGTATTGATACAGATTTACAAAAGTTAAACTTGAGTCTTCGCCTTGTGGGGGTATAATTGCTACAAAGGTCATGGTGCACTTATTTAGATCAATCCATGTTCCAGAATTTACATAGACCTGTTTTTCCTGTTTTTCATTGAAAGAGGTTATGACTCGTGCTTCATGGGAATGTCCAAATATGACAATTTTTTTATCTGAATCCGGATTTTTGAAAAATTGTACATGTGATTGATCATCCAGGTGACTGGCAAATGCTCCCTTAAGAACTGCTTCGTCGGTTGGAATTTTGACAGGAACTAAATTTTTATCCTGCCGTTCATCCCATGTTTCAACAATCCCCTTATACAGGTTTACATCAATGTAATCATCTTCTGAGTTCTGGTAGGGTAGGACGTCATTGATGGTGTAACAGTCCGTGAATCCATCTATTTTGGTGTTTATGACTTTTTCATCCAGTCCCTGGTTTACTGGGAAATCGGTGATAAGGCCTTTCCAAACATTCCAGTAAAGGAAGTAAAGAAATTGAACCTCGCCCAGTTCATTTTTATTAACCGGAGGGAATGAAACGTCTAGTTTTGGGCGGCCCTGTATAACTGAGCTGGTTGCCATCCGGGTGAAGAAGTATCCAGGGGGTAGTATGGTATCGGTTTGGGTTAAAGACCGGTTGGAATAATCAGGGGCACAGTAAAAGTTGTATCTGTGTCCGTGTTCAATGATAACTTCAGGAAAATCTGACGGAGTATATGCTCCCAGACCCCTCACATCACGAGCTTCAGATATTCCGGGTAAAATGCTTTGAATATCCTCAGAATTTATCAATAAATCATGATTTCCAGGGACATAAGTCAGTTTTACTTTTCCCTCTTTTATTATGTTGTTAAAGGCATCCATCACGGGTTTATTGTTAGATGCTACTGCCTTGGTGAAATCCCGCTGCGTTTTCCCATTGAATGTGTCCAGGTGCATGGGGATGAACCATTCGTCAATCAAGTCACCGGCTATAACCAGTTCCTTTACATTAGGGGAATTTTTAACCTGTTCCAAGAAATTAACCAGTGCTTTCCTGTTCTTGGTGAGTTCTGCGTAGCTGTCATTAGCACCTAAGTGCAGGTCGCTTATGCATAGAATCGCGTTTCTTTCATTGTTTAAATCTGGAATACCCTCTGATTCCAGGTTGAATGAGTAATCAACAGCAAAATAATTAACAGAATCCTCACTAAGGGATGTTCCATTTACTGATTTTACTTTGCGCGTTATGGAAAGTTTATACTCTTCACCTTCAGAAATTACCTCAGATTTATTAATATAGAGAATAGATGTGGAATTTTCATCCACATTTATTTTAACATCCATATCCTGCTGGGTTCCATCTAGTTTAACTTTGTAAAGTTTTATTCCATCTGGAACCGTGTTCATATCCAGTTCTTCACTGAATATTATGCTTATACGGCCGGATATGTCAATGATCGATGGATCTTCTGTTTTATCTGAGAAAGGAATGTCTGTTTTAACATTGAATGTTTTAACAATTTGTTCAGGGTTCAAAGGAGAAACCTCCATTTACAAATACATTGAATTTTGGTAGATTCGATTAGGGATTTTATTTTTTAATAATATGGTAAATGGAGTATTTATCTTAATTGATTATCGAGGTTAACTTATGGATTAAGGAGGCCACGAGTCATGAGTGGGGAGGCTACTGGTTATTAGGGGAAGGCTACTGGTTATTAGTGGAAGTTCTCACAAACTGGATATAGTTTGAATACTTAGAGGTGAGAAGTTTCCCTGTAAATCTTCATTATTTGTACCCAATGAAGAACAGCCGTTTAAATGGAAACAATACATTTCCATCCTTTTGAGATGGGTATGCTTTTTTAATTTCTTTTAAAACATCTTTTTCAAACTCTAGTTTTTCTTCTCTGGAATCCAGCATGTCCAGAAACTTTCTCATTCCTGTGCTTTTAAGCATTTCAACAATGTTCTCATGGGATGGCATTATATGGAAATAGGAGGTTTGCCACATGTTAATGGATTTTACCTGAGACGACAGGATGTGGTAGTAATGGTCACTGGAGTGAAATGTGAAAGCATCACTGGCCCCCCTGGTTAGTTCTTTCCATATTCCAGTTAATGAGACACTTTCTATTGCCTGACTTGCTGGCATAGTATGATACATTGGAACCTGCACTGCCAGAGCACCACCAATTTCCAGCATTCCAACCAGGTCTGATATTAATTTTTCCTGATCCAGGATCCACTGGATGGTGGCATTTGAGAATATAATATCATATTTTTCTTCAGTTTCCATTTTAGTGGCATCTTCAATTCTCCATTTGATATCTGGATAATTTTTCTTTGCTGATTCTATCATGGAAGCTGAACTATCTATTCCGACTAGTTCACTCTCAGGCCATCTGCTGGAAAGGACATGTGTACTGTTTCCAGGCCCGCAACCTACATCCATTATTTTTCCAGGATTTTCAATATTTATTCGTGCTGCAAGATCTTTTGCAGGTTGAGTTCGTTCTTCATTGAACTTCAAATAGAGTTCAGGGTTCCAATCTTTAGTGGTTTGCATACAGATTCTCCTCAAATATCATATTAATTAGTTTTATCAAACTAACTATTATATAAAAATATCGTGATGAAACTATCGTGACGATGATTTAATTATAGTCATTGAATGGATTCCTAGAGGAAAAAAGAATAATCTATCTAAACAGAATAATCTGCCTACGTTTCAGTTTAATCACATTATAATTAATTTAGGACATTTGATACCTTTTTTAGATAAAAACAATTAAATTTCAATATGTTCACTGTAGGAAGCATCTAATAAAAAAATGGATTTTTTATAAAATCAGTTCATCCATAACATCACTTTTTAAACACAGCCGTGCACATCTGAGATTTTCATCCTCAAAAAAAACTAAACTAATTAATTTACAGTTTATTTTATGTTCGTTGGCCATATTGGCAGTATCAATGACTACCAGAGGATCGTATTCACCAGTATCTGGATCAGTTACATCGTACACAATATCAACTTCATCTTCATCAAATTCAACACCAAGAACATTTTCCTGTTCTTTTGTTATTTTTTCTACAAACTCATCTTTATCCATGATTGACCACCTGAAGAACTTACCTAAATTTGGAGTAGATACTATTTTTAGTATAAATAGTATTCTAGAATATATAATTTAAGTTTTTATAATAAATGATCATTTCTATAAACAGGATATGTTTTAAAAAAGAATCATGACACTGCAAAGGTGTTAAAATTGATTATCAGATTATTTACCAAGTATCAAAGGGGAAAGGCTGTAAAATAATACTTTATCGCCCATACATCCACAATAACACAGGATTATTTAATATCATCCTATATTTTTTCTTTTTATTGAATTCAAATACGTTTTGAACTGATAAAATTAAAATTATATGAAAACTTCTTTATTTTACTAAAGGCCTTTTTTCAACTATTTTTCTTTAAATCATATATTAAAAACACTTATTTCCTGAATTCGTACATTAAATCAATGGATTCTGTGGCCATGGGTCTTAAAAGATTTTTTAGTTGATCTTTTTCTTCTGATGATAAAGATTTAAACCTGTTCTCCCATTCATATTCCATCCTATTTATTTCATTTACAGTTTCCTGTCCTTTTCTGGTAACAGTGATGATGTTACGCCTGCGGTTATTCTCATCGACAGTTCTCTGGACCATCCCCGCATCTTCTAGTTTTTTCAATGCTCTGGCTATGGTACTTTGATTCATATGGAATCTTTTGGATAGTTCTTCCTGGGTGATCCCATCTTTAAGAGTTAAGCCAGAAAGGAATTGGAATTGACCCCCAGTAATACCTAATTCTTCAATTTTTCCCAATAAAAAGGCTAAATGCACCCTGCTAACCGTGTTTATCAGGGACCCCAGTGACATTTTTGAAATTTCCTTCTCTGATAAGTGACCCCTTTTTCTCATTTTACCCTCCAATTTGTAATTATTCTGTGATCTTATTTAATATTTTTAAGTATTTTATAAAAACTTAAGGTATTTATAAAAAAGTGAAAACATCAGCTATCACTGATCTTTTCCTTCTTTTGATTTATTAAATTCATTTCATCGGTTTTTTCGTTATCCAATCTTCTTAAAAATAATCTAAAATACAGATAGCTGAGGGCTGATCCAAGAATAACTCCAATTACTATTCCCCAGTAGACTCCCTGTGCACCCCACCCCATTATAACTCCTAAAAGGTAAGCTACCGATAAAGACATGACTAAATCTCTTATGATAACCAGGACTAATGAGGTTGTTCCCTTTCCTGCGGCTTGAAACACTGCTGTAGATGCCAGCCCGAAAGGAATGGCTATGAAGAATACGCAGAATATTCTGAGGAATTCAACTATCATTGGAGTCATATCTGCACTGTTTGCAGAATATGAAAATAACCATGCAATGTTTGGGGCGAAAATATAGGTTACCGCTGCTAAAACTATTGATATAACTACTCCCAGTTTTATACCGTAATTACAGCTTATTTTCAGATTTTTATAGTTTCTTGCACCGTACGCTATGCCCGCAACAGTTAAAACACCGGTTTCTATTGCCAGAGCTGGGATAATTCCAAAGGACACGATTCTCCATCCAGCAGTGTATACAGCAACTGCAGTTGTTCCAGCAACTATAACTAGTATCCAGTTAATTCCAATAGCCAGCACAGACATTATAAACTGTTCTACACTTGCCGGCACGGTTACTACTAGTTATCCCTTATAATATTCATATTGAAATGGAATTTTTCCATTTTAAATGTGACATAGGTGTCTTTTTTCACCAATATCCAGTAAAATATGGCAATTGCAGCTATGGTTGAAGATAGTACTGTAGCCACTGCTGCCCCTTTAATTCCCATGTTCAGGGTGTAGATAAATATGGGTGCTATAACCATGTTCAGGATGCTGGTTATGGCAATGGCATAGGTTGCTCTTTTCATATCTCCTTCGGCACGTAGGATACTGGATCCAACCAGGTTAAATAGCAGTGCAAATGATCCTATAAACACAATCTGCCCGTATTCAGTTGCCAGATTAAGTACTGAACTGGCACCCATTGATAGTAATATGTTGTTTAAAAACAAAAGGAGTGTGGCCGGGAGAATAATTGAGAGTACGGCTGTGATTAAAACCGAATGCATTCCTGCATTACTTGCTGTTTCATGATCTTTCCGATGGAACGTGCTATGAGTGATGTGCTGCCAGCTCCTAAACCCTGGCCCAATCCTACTATTATCATGTACAGTGGAGTGATGAAGCCCAGTGCAGCCAGTGCATCGGCTCCTAATCCTGCTATCCAGATACTGTCCACTACCTGGTAGCTGATAACCAGTATCATAATTAACATCATGGGAAAGGAGAGTTTTCTTATAGCCCTTTTGGGATCTCCAGTTATCATCTCAATTTTAGTGTTGGTTTTTTCGTTTTTATTTTCCATAATTTTTACCTCGAAATTTACCTCAGATTTTACCTCGAAAGATAATACTATTGCATAATGCAATAGTTGTTTTATGCAAGTATGATTTTCATGGTATAAATACTTGCATAGTGCAAGAGTTGTGATAGTAATTTTTTCAAAAGTAAATATTTGAAAAATAATTTATCAAAAATGACTTGATTTAAAAAAAGTCACTGCAAAAAAAATAAATTATTTCTTATTTCGAGCTAACGATGCGAAAATTGCTATTACACTTAAAATTACGGAAATAACAAAGGTAATTTTAATACTCATTAGTAGTTCTGGATAATTTTGTGGAGTAAATTGAACAGTACCAATATAAACTGCAAATACCAGTAAAATTAATCCCATACCAAATGTCTGACCTAAAAGTCTCATTGTACCTAAAATTGCAGAAGATACTCCGAAGTACTTTTTTTCCACGGATCCCATGATAGCATTGGTGTTGGGAGCAGAGAATATTCCAATTCCAATCCCTAGGGATGCTAAGGCTAATATTATAGTGTACAAACTGGTTTCAGCGTTAATTAATGAAAGAATAAAAAGACCAATGGAAATAATTGCCATTCCCAGTGAAGCCAGTTTCCCAGGATCGAACCGGTCAGAAAGTTTTCCCGATACCGGTGAGATAATTACCATGAAAATTGTTTGAACAACCATAACTAAGCCAGTTATCTCCGGATCATATCCTTTAATGTACTGGAGATACAAACTCAAAAGAAAACTCACCGCAAAGGTACCTATATAGGTTATTAAGGTTGCCAGGTTGGAGAATGCAAATCTTCTATTTTCAAAGAATAATTTCACTTCCAAAACTGGATTTTCAACCCTTAACTCCCAGAGAATAAAGCCAATAAAGCCTATAACTCCTAAAACTACCATTATAATTCCAAATGTTTCAGTTATTGTTGAAAATCCAATTAGAACCAGTGCTAGCATTAGAATGTAGAGTAGAGTTCCCCATTTATCTAATTTTTCTCCTTTGCATTCACCCCATTCTCCTTTCATTTTCCAAATAACCAGAATCAGAACCAGTAAACAAAGTGGTACAATACAGTAAAAAATACTTTTCCATCCCAGGTACTGTGTTAACAGGCCACCCAGTACAGGTCCCAGAACCAAACCAGCATATCCTGCAGTGAGGTTGATTCCTATTGCTTTACCTCTTTCTTTGGGATGGAATACTGATGTTATCATTGCCAGGCCAGTGACAAATATCATTGCACTGGCAATACCCTGAAGGGCCCTCATTATTATAAGAAAATAGGCTGAAGGAGATAGTGCAGCCAAAATTGTGGAAATGGTTAAAATCACTATTCCATAGGTGAAAACTTTTTTCATTCCATAAATATCGGCAATTTTCCCCAGGGGCACTGCAAACATGGCTGATGTTAAAATGTATGCAGTTGAAATCCAGCTTAAAAGGATAGCATTAACTGCCAGATCACTGGAAATTGTGGGGAGGGCAATGATCAGGGAAGTTCCCATGAAGGGAGTTAAAAAGGTGGCCAGAGTAGCAATTAGTAAGACCACTGTTTTATTCACGTCTTCTGTTGAGTTATTCCCTTCCATTTTCTCCATCTTAACCCCTTCCACTAGTTTTATTATTCTTCATCAGTTCTACCAGCCCTAACACCTTAACCAGTTCTACCAGCCCTTCTACCAGTCTAACACTCTTAACCAGTTCTACCAGCCCTTCTACCAGTCTAACACTCTTAACCAGTTCTACTAGTCCTTTCAGCAGACTCTATTACTTTTCATACCTAATTAGTCCTTCAGTTCTATAGTTTTAAATTCACAGGAACATCATATAAATATAATGTAACTTTAATAGGTGAACAGGTGACTAAACATGATGTTTGATGAGAAGATGGTATCATCATTGCAAAAACTGGGTTTATCCAGTTACGGTGCAAGGACTTACATTGTTATTACGAATTTTGGCCCGGTTGATGCTACAACTATTGCTTCAGAAGCGAATATTCCAAGGACTAAAATTTATGATGTTTTAAACAAGCTGGAAAGAGATGGGTGGATAACTGTGGAGCAAGGACGTCCAAAACTGTTCACAGCTTGCGATCCAAGGATGGTAATTGACAGGAGGCAGTCTGATCTTATGGGTGAAATTGACTCCTTATCCAGTGAAATGTCCATGATGTATGATCAGCAGATAAAAAAGGAGATACCAAAAGTATGGTTGATTCATGGCAAAAAGAGCATTACAGCCAAATCAGTGGATATGGTGTCCAGAGCTAAAAAAAGCGTTATGCTGACTGGTGATCTATATTTTCCTGAAGAAATTGAATCGCTAAAGCCCATTATTTTAAAGGCTAAAAAAAACCAGATCAGGTTTCGAATCATTGCCGGAGATATTATAAAGACCAGCGAAGGTGAAATTAACCTTATTAAATCCTTTGAGGATGTTCAACCGGAGATGATAGTCTCTGGAAAACCACCCATTAAGTACGTGGTAGTGGATGAGAAAGAGTTGTTGATTATTTTCCCTAAAATTAATGAAAATATCCTGGATCTAAACAAAGTAGTGGCCTTGTGGATTCCCAGTCCAGCAGTAGCATCCTCAATGGCAGACATGTTCAATATGCGATGGAATACATATATCCAGATGCAAACAGGACCCTGAATTTGTGTAAGAATACACTCAAAAATGTAATGGAACAATATTAAAAAATAATTTAAATAAAAAATAATTAAAAATTAAAAAACATATCAGAGTGAGAACTCTTTAGGAGGTTCACCTGAGAAATCGGCAATTGTTGCTTTTGCATCCTCAAGATAGAATATCTTGAATATAGGATTATCTGCAGTTTGATAGAGTGACTTTACCAGTTGGCTACTGTCAATTATTGCCTTTTTAACTTCCATATCTTCAGAAAATACAACTTTACCACTAAGCCTTATCCACCTAAAATCCGGACTGGAAGTCGTGACTTCAATATATGGGAATTTCTGGATCTGTTTATAAACATCTTTCTGGTTGTTGGTACAGAAATAGAGTTTTCCGCCATTTTCAAGCATGAACTGGAATGGTCGAACTTTGGGTTTACCATCTAAACCAATGGTTGCAACGTAGGTTACTGGATTTTCACATAAAAATTTCACTACTTCATTCATAACTGTGTATCCTCCATTAATAATTAAAGTAACTGTATAATGTAAAGTATATATAGGACCTGTATCTAAGGGTAAAGCAAGTATCAACTGGTAAAGTTGGTTTTATAACCTAGTTTCAAGATAATTTAACGTGATAAAATGAGTGAATTGAAATATCCAGATGGTTTTGAAGAGATAGCATGCCCTGTGGAGAAAACAATACTGTTGATCGGGAATAAATGGACTCTGCTAATTGTTAGAGAACTGGTAATGGCTAATGGGCCTTTAAGATATAATGAAATAGCAAAAGCTTTGCCCAAGATCAGTTCAAGGACCTTATCCTCTAAATTAAAAAATATGGTTAATTATGGAATAATTGAAAAAAATATCATTGATGATTCACCCATTAAAGTAGAATATTCTCTAACGGAAAAAGGTAGACAATTACATAAAGTAACTCGCCCCATGGCTGAATGGAGTGAAGAGTGGCATACTTTCTGAATTTTTAATAATTAAGCACTTAAGTTAACTATTAAGCACTTAAACGGTTATTATGTTCAAATAGGAAACAGGACCTACTTCTCCAGATTTGCCATAATAACCAAATCAATTGGTAATTATTAATAATTTATTGGTTTATGAGATTTATTTTAGTTGTCTGGAAGCAAACAGCACTACTTTCTGCAGTACTATCTGAATTATTTTCTATAAAATTAAGATGGAATGGATCTGTAAGGTATGCTTCAAAATCTTTCATGGATTCAAAAAAAGTGATAAATAGAAGATCAAAATTATTTCACCTTCATTTTAATTATATAATTCATTAATTTTCGCTTAAATATTTAGCAAGCCTTTTTGCAAGAGCCATTATGGTGAGAACTGGTGGAGATCCAGGAGCGCTGGGGAAAACACTGGCATCTGCTACGTATAAACCATTTATCTCAGTTTCAAGATTGTTGTCCACAACTTCCCCGATAGCTGCAGTACCCCCAGGATGAGCACCTCGAGCCGGAGTTGAAACAATAGTACTGGTATCTACTCCTGCAGTTTCAAGAAGTGCACCGGCAATGGCTGAACCCTCAGTTAAAAGACCAACATCGTGTGCAGTATTTTCTTTAACCACTTCATTCTCTGTAACCATTCCAGATCTGTCATCTTTGATCATAACCATCATTCCCAGAATATCATTCGCACCATATCCCGTTGTTTTTAACATTTCAGCAGTTGTACTGGTATAATGGGGTGTTAAAATGAAATCACTGCCTTTCCATAGGGAATTCGTGGACACTTCTTTGTTAAACTTGATGCCTTTAAGAATACCTCCCACTGTTATGAATGTATCAACAAACAATTGCTCCCCCGCATTCAAACCAGATCTAATAAGTATCCTGGGAGTTTCAATGGCCCCTGCTGATAATACGACCATATCAGAATAATATTCTTTCTCATCAGTTTTTACTCCTTGAACCACTCCATTTTTTGTTATAATCTTTTCAACAGATGTGTTTGATAAGATCTTTACTCCAGAATTCTCTGCTTCTTCAAGATAACTTAAAGCACTCCATTTGGCATGTCTTGGACATCCCATAACGCATTGCCCGCAAGGTATACATTTTAAAGGATCTATGAATTTAGGCATTTTTTCCATTCTCAAGCCCAAATCTGAAGCAGCCTCCACGATTTTTCTCGTTCCTTCCCCCACATGGGAGTCTGGAAGTGTATTTACATTAAGTTCACGCTCTACTTCGAGAAGTTCATGGTCGATATTAATCCCAATATTTTTGAACTCTTTTTGACAAGTTCTAACAGCGTTACCTGCTGTGACCAGGGTAGTTCCACCAACACAAGTGGCTTTGAGAAGTTCTACACCCACATTCATGTTGTCATAACACTGATAAGCTTTTGCAGCATTTATCCAGTTACCTTTTTCGATAATAGTGACATCCATACCCTTTTTTGCCAAATTTTTAGCAACAGTAGCCCCTCCAGCTCCTGATCCCACAATCAGTACTTTTTCCATCAAATCCCCTCTTATCTACTATTCTAATTTTATCTTTTCGTTAATATCCTTTCAGATTATAAGAAACTTGCATTATTATATTTTCCTTAATTAATGATGATGTAAAGATGTCACTAATTAAAAGATGTCAATAATTATTTGTGTATAAATTAATAAATTATTACTTGAAGTAAATGTTTAGAAAGGGATAAATATGAACGAACTGCTGGTAATATTCTTATATTCATTATTACCGGTGTTAGGAACTTTTGCAGGTGGTCTTGCTGCTGAATTCTTTCAAATAAGTAAAAAGAATCTAAGTTTAGCATTACATGCCGCCACAGGAATTATTCTTGCAGTAATAAGTGTTGAATTAATTCCACGATCTTTAACCGCGACTACTCCCTGGATTGTAATCTTAGCTTTTGTGGCAGGCGGTGTATTTTTTGTCATTCTGGACCAGTTGATAAATTACATGCAGGTAAAAAGTGGTGACCTGAGCCAGTCCACTGCTGCGTGGGCCATATTTATAGGCACCACCATTGATTCATTTACTGATGGTTTAATGATTGGAACCGGGGCGTTGGTATCTTTAAATCTGGGCCTGTTACTGGCAGTAGGTGTAGTTTCAGCAGATTTACCTGAAGGTTTTGCCACTGTTGCCGCATTAAAAGATAAAGGAATTAAACGAAAAACTCGAATTCTTTTACTCATCTCAGCAAGTGTCCCGGTTTTAATTGGTGCAGCTGCAGGCTATTTACTGGTTAAAGGGCAACCACCAATAGTGGAATATTCTATCTTAGCTTTCACTGCAGGGGTACTATTAACAGTTACTGTAGAAGAAATAATTCCAGAATCGCACAAATATGGGGAAGCCAGGTTGGCAGCATTGGTGCTTATTTCCGCATTCGCACTATTTGCATTGATATCCAGCTATTTACCCGTATAATTTAAATAGAACTGTCCTTATATTATATTGTTAGAATAATTTAATAGAATTTAACTTAGTAAATTTTTATATTATTTTTGTTATGGGGTGAGAAATGTGAATAGGGGAAATGGAATATCTATACAAATGATGAACCGGCAACGATTCTTCGCGATGTGTGGTATCGTTGCTCCCATCTTTTTCGCACTTTTGGTGATAATAGCCAGTCTTCTAAGGTCGGACTATAGTCAAACCAGCAATTTTGTCAGTGATCTTGGTGTTGGGCCTTATGCAATTATTCAAAACATTAATTTCATTATTTTTGGCCTTTTAACCATAAGTTTAGCCCTTGGACTTCGTAGTGGTTTGCCAAGTCCGCAGGGGAGAGCTCTTAAAGCAGGGGTGTGGTTCGTTGTTTTATTTGGTTTAGGAGTGTTGTTTGCTGGAGTATTCCCTGAGGATTATCTCTCACAAATGCCTCATAATCTGGTAAGTGCCACTGCATTTGTGGCAATTATCATCGCTCAACTCTTGATCTGGCAAGGATTAAGAAATGAAGATAGTATGGTTTGGGGCAGATACCGAACCTATTCATTAATAAGTGGACTGTTATCAATTATTTTTGTTATTTTGCTTAAAATTTCCATGACATACTACGTGGACTATCAGGGAGTCGCCCAGAGATTATTCCTGGCAGTGCCTTGGATATGGATTGGGATAACAGGACTAAAACTATATTACATTATGAAGAAGGAGTAAAGTTCATTTATTGCGGTTCTGAAATTGATTGCAGTTGCTTTATTTGCCATAATCGTTCTTCAGTAACCTTTTCTATTTTGTTAGGGTAAAGAAGATTTATAACCTTAATTGCATAATCAGAAGCCACCATTGCGTGTTCTTTCATATGCGCAGTTGCAATAGATTGACCTACAACCCTTAATGCAGTTTGAATTACTTCATCTCCCGACTCCCTTGCTAATTTGTGAATCTTAAAACCCGCCTGCCTAACATCATGCATGCGAACTTCCCCACGTTGCCATGCCTCATTTATCAAATAGCCTTCTTTAATAATTGGATTTTCAGGTTCATCGTACTTTACTAATTTTAAAATGTGTGTTGATAGTTTTAAAGCATATTTACACATTCTAATTTGAGATGAACCTTCATACTCAGAATCCAATATTTCTCGCAATTTGTTATTGTCATTGATTTTAATTTTTGTCTTTGTAACCATGAATAACTCCTTAATTATGGGTTAAGTTATAAAATAGGATTTAAAAGAATTAAGTGCTATTTTAAAGCCCTAAATAATCGTTTTAACGTTAAATTAGAATTTGTTTGAATCAAATCACTCAATTCTTTTTTTAAAAACAAGAGAAGTGTTTTTTAAACAAGAGAAGTCCACCTATAGTTTCCCCTTTCTCTTTTGCTGTATCATGGTTGGTATGTACATAATTCCAAATCCGATAATAACCGACAGTGCCAGATCCAAAGTGTTTAACAATCCAGATCCCAGGAAGTTGTAGTAAATATACAATGAAACCGGGACGTATATTGCACCTCCAGTTACAACACCGGGAGAATATTCACCTGTGCGTAGGGTGTAGTATGCATGGATTAGGAAGTTTGAAAATATCCATGCAGCGGTGGATAATCCAATAATCAGTGTTATTTCGCTAGGATAGAAGATTGCAAGTGATGTGGCTATGATGACATATGCCATGAAAATAACATTACCCAGAACAAACTGCCCAAATGTTTCAGGTGCACCAAGATATCTGGTTGCCCAAGGCACGAATCTCGGGGATTCTTCTAAAATATGTACAAAATAAGCTACAGGTACCATCCATAAAATATTCAAATCCATAATATTCCCTCTTTAAAATTCATAGCATAACTTTTACACCTTTTTTTATTTATAGTTACCAATCACCTTCATAAATCGTCCTTAAGGAAGTTCTCACATTTCCATTTATAAACATTACAGTAAGCCCTATGCAAAATCAGGACCTCATTAGGGACATGATGCTAAATGTATGGTTCGGGACGCATACTACTTAGCCAACCCGATAATAAAAAATAGGTTACATGAAGAGGACATGTGCCCAATTACTTAAAATATGAATAAGTTCACCAGTAATTTTTCAGTTAATGGTATACTGAAACTACAAAAACAGAGAGAATAACAGGATTTTTTTTAGTACAGTGCCAGGAAACTGAATAAGGAAATGAAAAAATTGTAAGTGTGGTTAGAATGGATATTTTTTAAAGCTTAACACTGGGTGACTTATGTCCATTAAGACTACTCTTGCGACAATTTCAGGGGCAAGTGATGATTTCAGTCCTCAGCCACAGCTTTCTTCACGAGGGAAGTGATCATCGTCTCTTCGGTGGGAGTCAACTCTTTTAAAGCGAAGGAAGTGGGCCATAAGTTGCCTTCGTCAAGTTTTGCTTCCTCAGTGAAGCCCAGTGTCATGTATCTTTCATTCACACCACCACGGAAGAAGCAGATGACCTTACCATCATTGGCATATGCCGGCATCCCGTACCAGGTCCTTGGTGAGAGGGTTGGTGAGCTGGCTTTGATGAGGGTATGAAGCCGCTCCCCCATTGCACGATACTGTCCAGGCATCGCAGCGATCTTTGCAAGCGCCAAACTTTCTCCATTTGCTTTGTCTGCATGATGGTCGCGTATTTCTTGATTGGGAGTTGTTTTTTTCATGAATTACCTCTAATCATTATTTTTAGTAGTGATTATCATGAATTTACTGGCAAATCATTTGCAAATCAACTTTTTATAATATATATTGCTGTTAACAAAAATAAATTTTTCTTTTGGACTCGGAAATAGGATGATGTTTGTCTAAGATTATTTATTTAATTTCTAATTTGTATTTAATCTCTAATTTGAATGTCTATTACAAAAAAGATTGTAAAGAGCACCATAATAGTCTATTTAAAAAAAAAGAATTAAAAAAGGAAAAAAATGTTTATCATTGGAAATTGCTTGCGAATTTTGTGCCGAAATAGTTACCATAACTGTTATTTTTTGCACCGGTTTCGTTTACTGCTTCTTCAACACTCAGTATATTTGGAAATCCACTGTTAAATCCATTTCTCCATCCATAATATTTAATTTTATAGGTTCCCCCAACTTTTAGCTTGTTGAAAATATCCCGGGTGTTAAATTTACCAAACAGGAAATTTTCCATATTAAAGAAACCTTCATTTTCGGTTGTGATGAGTAATAATTGGTCTGCATTGCTTATAGTCATCATACCCCCATTATCAGGAACTATTCCAGGCTTAGGTTCCCATCCTTGAACTGTGATTGTTTTTTCTTGTATAGAGGGTACTTCATATGCATAGAACCAGTATACACAGCCAATTGGGTACACTACTATGATTGCTACAATAAAAGCAAAAGCAAATACTATAATTTTTGATCCCCAGTCTGTTGATCCCCTGCGCTTTGATCTCTTGTGGTGAGATTCATCCAGATGGGCTTCTTTCTGATGTGATTCCTTGAGATGGGCGTCTTTGTGATGTGATCCTTTATGATGAGTGTCTTTATGATGAGATTCATCCAGATGGGATTCATTTTGATGTGTTTTTTTGCGATTCGATCTTCTCGATATCACTATCACAGAAACTGTGGCAATAATTAAAGGGATAACTACATACATGCCGATTTGTATGAAAAGTCCTTCTAACCAGCTTGGCGGTACAAACATTTTTTTATTCTCCTTCTATTCCTCATGATTAAATGAGTAATACTACGCTAAAACATTAATGCAGCTAAATTAGCCCATATCTTACCCGAAAATTTAATGAATTTATTTTCATTGAAAAATCCATTCGGACTATCACTTATTTATACCCATATTCAGATTTCCATCCACATTATACTCATCCTAAGTCATAGAGCCCTATAATGAACTTCTCAAATCATCGCAAATAGTTGTTCAAAGTTATATTTATTACTTTCTATTCGTATTTTATCATACGGGTAAGTTCGGTGAATAAACAGATGCTTAAACTGGGAACCCAACAAGGATGAATTCAAAAAACAAGGATGGTTCAACAAACCATCTGTATGTTACGCCAGTTATTCAACACCCCATCAATAAATGGAGGAAGCCACAAGGAAATAAGAGAATAGACATTAGAACATAAACTTAAATGTAGGGTTCAGGACGCATACTTCCTAGCCCGCCCTGATGACTTGAAAAAAAGTTAACTGAGACATATGCCGATTGCTTAAATGTAAAAATTTCACTAGTTAATTATAGGAGATGGGATAATAATACTGCAAACACAGAATTAAGGCTTCATGATACCATCAGAATATTCCTATTTGGAGATTTAATATCAAGTTCTGTACTCTATATTACACTCACAAAGTCTGTTGCAAAATCAATGAAGAACATTATTATTTGATAAATTAGGAATATGCAAGTAATTATTAAACCGTAAAGAAACCCTTTTTCATATTTGGGGACAATAGTTTCTCCTTCATTTCGTAATGCTTTAAAAATAGATCTGGGTTTGTGGCCATATTTTTCGATATAAGACTTTATAGACGTGTCATCAGCGTTTTTGAAGTTACTTCTCACGATTTGTAAAATTTCCTCTTCAGAATAGGTAATCATGATTATCTCAAAAAGATGTTTAAGCATGAAAACGAGAATTTTTGAAAATATGGAAAAATCGGTTAAAATATCATGGCTTCTCCCATTGAAACGAAAGGCAAAAACTGTTTGGATTACTATATTCACGTTTTTGAGTTCATTTTTATGTTTTAAACGTTCAAGTTCAATTTTAAAATAGAAGGGCAAAGCCCGTAATCCTTTATTAAGAGTCCAAAGGCTGAGTCCTGCTTTTTCTTTGTTAATAAATTCAGAATCAAGAATTTTATCTGCAAGTAAAACCACATCATACTCCTGCACTTTTTTATATACCTCCTTATTAGTCTCTACATTAAGGTCAGCTCTTAGTGTTTTAAAAAATTCATTAAAGACATCATCATAACTCATATTCACATTGTGTAAAAATAAGGCCGGTTCATAAACATTCAAATCCAAACTTTTTAAGGCGGTGTAAATATTGGCGGATTTACCAGTTCCTGGAGTTCCAGTAATAAGTACAAAGCGTCCTTTACGGTTTTTCAGACTACGGAACATGCGGTATATTTTCCTGAATGAGCGCGTATAAACAAAACCCTCATTTTCATCTACACCATGAACCTTGTAATCAACCATACTGCACCACCATTTTACTTTAACTAATTTGCCTATTAAAACTAAATCACTGCATAACTTTTATTTCGTAGGATAAAATGCACTTTATTTTTTTCTAATACCAAAAAACATTAGCATTTTAAAACTCTTATTTTTTTTTCAATTGTTTATTTTTGAAATTAATAAACGTTCCTCATTGTTAGGATGTCCTAATAATCTTAGCTAAGCCTAATTAACGTCCTATGAACTACCGAAGCCTTTATATGGCCTGGAATACATTGGAATTCTAAGGGCTAAAATTAAATCTCATTTAGGAAAAAAATCTAAATTTAGTGTGGTGAATAAAAAGATGTTTGATCCAAAAAAATTAATGGACACTGCTATTGATCAGGTCCAAAAAAGCAGTACCGGACGAGATTCTTACAGGACCGGTGGCGAGATAGATGATATTCTATACAAAATGTCCAGAGACCTTGAAGAAGTTAGAATGAAAAACAGAGAACTTACAGAAAGGTTGAATGATTTAGATATGCAGTTTAACCGCCTTAAAAACTTACTCAACCGAAACGACAGGCGTTATTAACTCCGGGACTTCATATTTTAATCCCGGGATTCCCCTTATTTTCAAGTATAATAAAATTATTTAAAAAAACAAGTTAGGCTTAATTAGTTATATCAGTAATCGCCAGGAATTTCAAGTGATTTTTATGGATGCAGTCAATGAAAGGGCAATTATTGGTCGTAAAGCCTCGATGGTTGCTATTTTTGGAAATATCCTATTGACTATTTTCAACTTTATTGTTGGAACTTTTTCAGGTAGTACTGCATTGGTTGCTGAGGCTGCCCACACACTTTCAGATGTTATCACTTCAGTTCTGGCTTTTATCGGGTTTAAAATAGGTATGAGGCCTGCAGATGAAGAACACCAGTATGGACATGGTAGGGCTGAACCAATTGTTGGACTAGTAATAGTGGTTTTCTTGGTGGTGGTTGCCTATGAAATACTTTCAGATGTTTATATCAAACTCTTGATGGGTGAATCATTACCTGCTCCAGACTGGATTGCTGCTGTAATGGCATTAATTGGAATAATTGTTAATTATACCATGACCACCTATTTAATCCGTTCCGGGAAGAAAATCAACAGCCCTGCACTTATTGCTGATGGCCAACACCAGAAAGTAGATATTTTCTCATGTAGTGCCGTGTTGGTAGGCGTCATAGGTGCACAATTGGGATTCACCATCATAGACCCTATTGTAGCCATATTCATTGCTATGATGGTGATTAGAACCGCATTCATTGTTGCCCGTGACAATGTTAACACCCTCATGGGTAAAATTCCATCTGAGAAAATTTTAGATGAAATTAGTACTGTAGCAATGTCTGTAGATGATGTTAAGGGAGTACATGAAGTGAAAGTAAATAATATGGGCTCATATGCTTCTGCAGAATTGCACATTGAGCTTGATGCGGATTTAAATCTTAGAGAATCTCATAAAATCTCTCATCATGTTGAAAAACAGATTATTGACAGGGTAATGCCCATAAAAATGGCTATTGTTCACACCTGCCCTTTCGAAGGACATACAAAAGAATAAACTTGTTTTGAAATTTACCGGTTCAATAGAAGAAATAAGAGGCCCAATGATGTTTGAAGGAATAATTTTATATTTAGAAAGCATACTAGCTGTTTACGGACCTTTTGGGGTATTTATTGCCAGTATTGTTGAAGAAGTAATAGCACCTATACCCTCTACTGTAGTTATCATGGGGACCAGCTTTGTAGTCTTAAAAGGTTCTGCAATTTCTTTAGATGGATTTATGAATCTATTTGTTAACATTGTTTTACCAGCTTCTTTAGGTGTGAGCCTGGGATCACTTTTTGTATATGGGATTGGTTATTTTGCTGGAAAACCATTCATTGAACGTTGGGGTAAATATTTAGGTGTTTCATGGCAAGATATTGAAAAGGCAGAAGAAAAATTTGAAAACAGTCATTCCGATGAAATACTCCTATTCATTGTCAGAGCAATTCCAGTTATTCCCAGTGTGGCTATAAGTGCTTTCTGTGGTATCATAAGATTCAATTTATTAAAATACGTTATAATTACATTCTTAGGAACCATGGTAAGAGCTTTTATTCTGGGATTCATCGGCTGGCAGTTTGGAAGCATGTACCAATCCGTAGCAGATGAAATTTCATACCTGGAAGAAATCACCGTGGTCATAATACTGGTTGCTGTTATTTTGTACTTTATTTACAAAAAGAAGTTAAAAAAGACTGAAACAATTAATAAAGTTAAATCTTCTAGAATACATGAATGACCATGGAAATTAAGGAAAAGTGTGGGGACATGACTTAAGGACATGATTGGGGACGCATACTCCTTAACCGACCAAAATGTGTTAAGAAATTTACCTGTTATGGTCGTAACTACTCCTCTTATTAAATTACCAATATTTGAAGTAATATGGTTTAGATAGCTTTGAAGTAATATGGTTTAGATAGCTATTACAGTTCCTTCCAGTTCCGATTTGACTTTTTTCTTTGAGGATAAGTATTTCTGCAATGCTTCCACTGCATTTACATCTAATTGGTTCCTTTTTTGCCCGTAATTAGTGGGAACCCCTTGACTGGTCACATAGGCAGCATGATAGTTTTTATCCAAGTTTATTTTCTTTCCACCAATGAATAATTCCTGGATTCGTTGCCCTGGAGGATTTTCAACTTTGAAATACATGTTAATACCCATGCATCTCTTGAGATATCCTCCCATCTGATTATAAGGGTCTCTGGAAAAAAGATGCTCTAAATTCTCTTCTAACATCATCCATATTTCTCTTCCGGTTAATTCTACTGTTGAAACCGGGGGATTTGCAGGGATAATATTATAAAGATCATTTAGGGTTACTTTTCCTCTGGGAATTGGCGCTCCATATCTCCAACCATTAGAAAATGCCATTTCCGCTTCGGTTTCATTTAAAAGACTTTTTAAAAGGAAATTATCCATGGTTGATTCCAGTACAGTGTTACGATTAAGTCCCGTGTCAGTGCAGCCCACAACTTCACTCAATTTATCAGCATAAGGATCTAAAACTCGTTTAACCATGTCAAAGACTTGAGTATCGGGATTAATATCTTCTGACACTGTGATTAATTCATGGTTGAACTTAGACACTTTTCCTTGGGATATAGTTAGATCCAATTTTCCAATAAAAGAACCATGACATCCTGACTGAATTAAAATGGTTTTATTTACAACAACCGGTTTATAAAGCCTATTATGGGTGTGTGCACTTAACAGAATATCAATACCATCCACTTCTCCTGCTAATTTCATTTCTTGTGGAAACCCTAAATGTGATATAACTATAATCAGGTCTACTTTTTCTTCTTGTAATTTTTTGATGTGGTAGGGCAATTCTTCATTGCCCAGGGTGAAGTAGATTCCTTTACTGAATGATGCAGGCATGACTTTATCCACAATAGTTGCAGCAATACCTATAATTCCTACTCGAATTTTACCAATCTCTTTGATAATCCATGGTTTGAAAACAAGCTTATTACTTGATTTAAAATAACAATTGATTGCTAACATAGGATAATTTAATTTTTTAACCAGTTTTTTGAAATGTTCAGGCCCATAAGCAAATTCCCAATGGGCTGTCATGGCATCAAAGTCCAGATAGTTTAAAATGGGGATCATTACTTCCCCTTTACTTTTCACCACTGCATAAGTACCGTGAATCGTATCCCCACAGTCAAAAATCAAGGTATGATTAGGGTTTTCTTCACATACCTGATTGAATATGGTGGCAATTCGGGCAAAACCTCCGGATAATGAGTATTTAGCATGATCACCATCCCAAAACAATTCCTGGTGTATATCCAGATAACCATGGCTATCATTCAATTGTAAAATAGTTAAATTTTCATCCAAACTTATCACCCCCTCTTCTTATTATGTTGGAAGTTCATGAAATCTTTTCTTAAAATACAGGAATGACAGAGGACATCAGGGAGACATGAAAATTGGAATGATTTAAGGAAATGTTCAGGACGTATACTTACTAGCCGGACCGATGACTTGAGAAAAAGTTAGCTGAGGCCCAATATCGATTACTAAAAATGTGAATAATTCACCTTTTAATTCTTTTAGTTTTAATATAAGAAAATTGCAAATGCAAAATAACAGGCTTTTTGATACAGTCATGGAAATGAAGATTGAGTTGAAGGGAGAGTTTTAAGGATTATTTTTTTAAATTTAGAATATTAAATTTAAGTTTTATTAGATTCATTTTTTGCCTGAATTTTTTTACACATTTGCAATTAAATAGTGAAATTTGACTAATAATCCTTATATTTTAACATATTAATTAAAAATCGTAGCATTTATTAAACATATTTTATACTAATATAGTGTTTATTATACACTATCATTAATTGACTTGAAGGAATTTAGAGGAGAAATGAGTAGAAGCGGAGGTGATGATCTAATTTTTGTGGATGAAAATACCATAAATAGAAAAAATTACCTGTTTTAAGCTCGATAAGCTCTGTTACGTGAATTTAATAAGCAAACACTAAAATAACAGATATTACCACATTTCAAATACAAAATCGGCAGGGTAATGGGCTACAAAATTAATTGATTCGTTATAAGTTATTGAGAATAGTTATTCAAAATATGCTTAAAAAACTTATTCACCACTCATTTGGGATTTAAAAGGGATATCGAAGGATAAAAATCTGTACATAATAAAGCTTGTGATACTATGGAAGATTTTACAAAAAATATTAAGGATGCATCGCAAATAACCAAAAAATTTAATGAAGAATTGAAAGAAAGGCTACCCTTTAATGATGATGTTGACTTTAAAGAGGCTCAAAAGGGCTTTATAGAAACTGATGAAAATTTAATCATTAAAGGTGACGATGCAAGCATTCTATGGGATATGAAGGGCTATGAATTCCTTAAGGGCGAATGGGAGCCAACTGTTAATCCCAGTTTGTGGAGACAAGCACAGTTAAATTTGTACAGTGGATTATATAAGGTTCAAGATAGGGTTTATCAGATACGATCTTACGATATAGCAAATATCACCATTATTGAAGGAGATAATGGGATAATAGTCATTGATCCTTTAGTTTCTAATGAAACTGCCCGAGCAGGAATGGAATTGTATTATAAAAATAGGGGAAGTAAACCTGTAAAAGCGGTTATTTACACCCATAGTCACGTAGACCATTATGGTGGAGTAAAAGGTGTCATATCCCAAGAACAGGTAGATAAGGGAGAAGTTCAGGTTATAGCTCCGGAAGGTTTTATGGAGGAAGCTATGAGTGAAAATGTCTTTGCAGGAAATGCAATGCTCAGAAGGGCCAATTACATGTACGGATTCACCCTAAATAAATCAGCCAGAGGGCAGGTAGATGTGGGCCTGGGAAAAAATGCATCTGTAGGATCTTCCTCCTTAATTCCTCCCACCAGAATAATCAGGAAAAGTGGAGAAAAAATAACAGTGGACGGAGTGGATATTGAATTTTTAATGGCCAGTGGAACCGAAGCCCCGGCAGAATTCATGATGTACTATCCTCAGTTTAAATTATTCAACGCAGCAGAAGTTGTGACCCATCACATTCACAATATCCTTACTTTAAGAGGTGCCAAGGTAAGGGATGCCAAAAAATGGTGGAAAGCAATTGACAGCATACTGCTCACCTACGGTGATGAAATAGAGACTCTCATAGCACAGCATCACTGGCCTAAATGGGGAAATAACAAAATCACTGACATGCTAAAAAAGGAGAGAAACGCTTACAAGTTTTTACACGACCAATCCTTAAGATTGGCTAATCAGGGACACACACCAATTGAGATAGCAGAAGAAATGAAACTCCCCCAAACTTTAGAGAAAGAATGGTACTTAAGAGATTACTATGGTAGTTTCAACCACAATTCAAAGGCCATATACCAGTTCTATTTAGGGTGGTACGATGGAAATCCAGCAAACCTGTACGCTCTCCCACCAGAAGAAGCTGCTAAAAGATATGTGGAATTCATGGGCGGACCAGAAGAAGTTCTCAGGAAAGCTAAAAAATCCTTTGATGAAGGGGATTACCGTTGGGTGGCTGAGGTATGCAAACACATGGTATTTGCCGATCCCAGCAACAAAAATGCCCGGTATTTAGAAGCAGATGCACTGGAACAGTTAG
The DNA here is from genome assembly GCF_963665055.1 of uncultured Methanobacterium sp. Lineage (NCBI taxonomy): Archaea > Methanobacteriati > Methanobacteriota > Methanobacteria > Methanobacteriales > Methanobacteriaceae > Methanobacterium > uncultured Methanobacterium sp. Next base: position 89,126 of record NZ_OY762015.1, on the reverse strand, counting down.
GATACCAGACAGAAAGTGGAACCTGGAGAAATAATTTCCTGGTGGGTGCTGCTGAATTAAGGGGAAACAAAGTTGCCACATCTGTAGATATAACAGATGCACTCTTAAATATGCCCACAGAATTATTATTCGAATTTATGGGACTTTTAATTGATAAGAATATAGCAGAAGGAAAAGTAATTAAAATAAACCTGGATTTAACCGATAGAAACCAAAAATGTAACCTGGCTTTGGAAGATTCGGTTTTAATACCCCGGATGAATTACCATGAAACATCCCCCGACATTGTACTAACCATTGATATTCCAACATTTATAGCCCTATTGCTAGGTGAAACCAGTTATGATGAAATTACAGGTGATGAATCGAAATTTAAAGGAACCCCTGAAGATTTAAAAGAATTTCTAGAACTTTTTTCAGGTTTTGATTACGAATTTAACATGGTGATACCATGAATTAATAATTTTATTTTTATTCTAATCCACTAAACAAATTAGAAAAAAAATAATAAAATGAAAAATTAGTACCTATTCTTCTTTTCGTTTACTGGTGGTTTTCAGAAGCAATATCCCTATAAAACCAACACCCCGTATCAATGAAAGTAGCCAATCCAGGGAGCTTAAAGCATTGGCATAATAGGCATAAAAGATGGTTACCACACAAAATGGGTTTAAAACCAACCAGGTAGTTAAAAATCCAGGATTATAACCTGGAATTATTTTTTTCCTGAATTTTCCCATTAAAAAGAAGAATATTGAAAAAACTAACTTTTGAAAAACTAACTTTTATCTTCTTCATCAGACCCGTAGGTTAAAGCAGCAATGGTTAAAAGAATGATTGCAGCAACTATGATAACGATTGCGATATTGACAATGGTCAATGCAGAAATACTATGCAGATAAAGTAAAGTCGAAACTATCGATATCAACCACACCAGGGTAATAACCCATCCTTGCCACGTTCTTGGAGCCGGTCCATAGCCAACACGTTTAGGCCCAAACCAGGGCTTATTTGTTATTCTTTTCATATTTCCCCGTCCTATTATTATGTATTATAAGGTATGTGTTTGAATACTTAATAAATATGTGCAGCCATGAGTAAAAAAAGTATTAATGACAGTTTTGATAAATATATGCTTCAGATTTTCTTGGAAACTGGGATATAATGTTACGTGAGGTAATATCGATTACTTAAATGGGAAAATTTTTCCAGTTAATTTTTCCTCGAAAAAATTTCCGGAACTCATAAAAAAACAAACATCTATGTGATATGTCCCCTAAGATTGTGATATACTCCCTAATATTACGATATGGCCCTAATATTATGATATAGTCTCTAAGATTGTTATGGCTTCTAAGATGGAAAAAAATAAAAAAAAGATAAAGGGTGAGGTTTTTCGTATTTTTGTGGAATTTGAAGTTTTTAACTTATTTTAAATGGGTTTCTATTTGTTTTTCTCAGAAATATTTACCGGATTGGCTTTGAGAAGTTCCTCCTTATTTATTTCACTTTTCCCACGAAGAGCAGAAAGTATAGCTGCCAATACACATAGGGCTGCACCAATGTAGAATGATGTTCTGATTGCTGGTATGAAAGCAGTGGCAAGCGTTGATGGGAACCAAGTAGTACCGGTAATTGTTGTTAAAGTTCCAGATGGAATAGTTCCCATTATATTTGACGGCAAAACGGTTAATAATGAACCAATTGGATTGTAGCCCAGGAATGCTGAAAATATAGCGCCAGATGGTGAAATATTGTTCAATAGTGGGGCTAGTTGCACGGCACCTATACTTGCAAGTGAAGAAGTTATAGATTCAGGGAATCTTTGGCTGATTCCAAATATGACTATGGTGAAAAATATGGCCATACTTGCTGTAAAGGCAGTGTTCATCATGGTCATCATCATTCCAGATGCTGCTCCCCTATCCTGCGGCGGCACAGAATTCATTATAGATGCATTATTTGGCGCTATGAATATTCCGTGCCCAGCACCTATTAAAAATAGGGCAGATGCGAACTCTAAATAGTTGAAATTATATGGGAGTAGTGCTAATATCAGAAATGCAATAACATTTATTACCATTCCACTGGTTGCTATCCAACGAGGTCCGTATTTGTCAGAGAGCATTCCTGAGAGGGGTCCCATAATAATGATACCTACAGAAAGGGGTATCATATAAATTCCGGCCCAAAATGGTGTTGATTCATAGCTGTAACCATGTAATGGCAGCCAGATTCCCTGCAGAAGAAGGATTAACATGAACATAACCCCACCCCTGCTTAATGAATTCAGTAAGCTCGCTAGATTAGCATATGCAAACATTCTTATTTTAAACAGGTCTAACCTGAACATTGGGGATTCAACACGGGTTTCAATGAACAGGAAAAGTGCCATAAGCACGAAACCTAATATTAGGGACACCATGACCCATGGATTGTTCCATCCCATGGGGTTGTTACCATAAGGCATCAAGCCATATGTTAATCCTATTAGTAATGTAGTTAGAGAAGCTACAAATGTTAGATTGCCCCATATGTCTATTTTTGCTTTTTCAGCTTTTTGTGATATTTCTTTAAGTTTCAAGGTAGACCATATTGTCCCTATAATTCCAAATGGCACACTAACGAGGAAAACATATCTCCAATCGAAGATTGCCAGGACTCCTCCAAGAAGCAGGCCAATGAACTGTCCTGCTGTTAATGCGGCCATGTTCATACCCAATGCTTTCCCCCGCTCATTTACAGGGAAAGCATCAGTAAGTATTGCTGCATTATTAGCCATGAAAAGAGCACTACCAATAGCCTGGAGTATTCTGAATGCTATAATTTCTATGGCACCTGCATCCCCTGTAGAGGGAGTTAGGTAAAGTAAAATTGATCCTATGGTGAAAATAAAGAACCCCAATTTGAACATCTTTACTCTCCCATACATATCAGATAAACGTCCAAAACTCAAAAGTAAAGTAGCTGTAACCAGTCCATATCCCATTAATATCCATAGGAGATATTGGAATGAGTTTAATGGATTAATATGAATACCATTGAAGATGGCTGGGAGTGATATCATTACTATGTTCATGTTTATCATTCCCATTAACGATGCAATCAGCACGTTAATTAGGGCTACCCATTTATATTCCATTTGATCCCCTCGTTTTGGATGTTATTAAACTCAGATCAATCATTTCACGATTTTCAACATGTAAGGGATTATATGTAATAATATTACAATTTAAATCCATATACATGCTTTTTATTATTTTAATGTCTTTTATCATACTCTTTTCTCCTTTTAGTTCCATTAAATTGACAGAGCTGTCGCTAACTTAAATCTAAAAGTAAAAATAAGGTAGCGAATCCTAAATTGACAGAGCTATCGCTAACTATGTACTAAAATTAAAAAAATAGATAGCTTTAAGCAGTTTCAGTAGCTTAAGATTTGATTAAGCACAGAATCTTGCCAATATGATTCTTAGAGTGAATCTTCAATTTTTTTTAGCCTTTCAATTAGATCTCCTATTACTTCCTTGTGAGGAATTAATTTTTCTTCATTAACATCCGCTAAATAAAATACCAATTTGTACATTTCATTCAATGCTTTTTCCACTGCTATTGAGGGACCCACATTCGTTAAATTCCCGAATATATTATAAACAATTTCCAATCCTTTATCGGTTATTTCGTATCGTCCATCCTGTCTTTTCACAATTAAATCTTCAGAAACCATCTTTTTAAGCATGGGGTATACTGAACCAGGCAAAGGCCGGTATGATGAATGTTTCGTAGATTTCAACATATTTACTGTACTAACCCTGTGCGGCATTACTTCATTCATATGGTGAAAACGTTCATGGTGTTCGGCCACAGCGTCCATAATTTCCACGCCATTTTTAGGGCCATGTTCTAAAACATGAAGCATCCAAATTCTTAAACCACCGAGCTTTTCTATTTCTTCAATTTGATTATGTATATCTTTCAGATGTTCTTCAGGGGAATCAGTCCACATATAATATCTCTACCTCCCATTCAACAGTTGATATCATTTAGATAATGGCCCAATCTTTCTTTAAACTAATTATGGTTAATGATACCATTACCAATATCAAGCTCTTGATATCAACTACTTGATATTAAGAGAAGATTATTATAAATAGTTTGTGGTAAGCTTGAAAAAAATTTAAAACTATTAAAATAAATTAAACCTATTTTATCCTGTGATTAATTAAAAATACAATTTATAACACCTAAAAAAACATCAATGGCCAAAAAAATATGATAGAATAAATTTAAAGTTAATCCCGGATGTATAAATTGAAAAAGGAATAAATGGCCCGGATGAAAGACCAAGATCCATCGAGAATAAAAATCGTTGCCACCAGTAGAATTAACTGTAACGGGACTTTACCAAAGCTTTCAAGGACTCCTAAAACGGCATTATTGGGTAATATGTATATTAAAACTCCTAAAATGAAAAATCCCATGATAATTGATATTGAACTTTGAAAAAATAGTCTTCCAATCAATTTTAAAGTTTTGAAGTTGTATACTTCCATAGCGTATTCCAGTAATGTTAAATTTTCAATCAGTTCATTTTCAAGGTTTTTTAATTTTTCACTCAATTGTTTCGATTCTGTTAGAGAATATTTGAATTCATTATCCTCCAATCCTTCAATATCCTCATCAAAAATATCTAAATCTTCACTTATTTTCATCAACTTAGACTCAATCATGTAGGTGGGTAATTTACTTTCCCTGTTTTTATTAACTTCATCTTTTCTTTGGGAACGTGTTTTTCTTTTATCAGATATTTTCTCTCCATCTGCTGTATTTCCAGCATTGCTCTCTATTTTATCGATATAATCTAACAACTTCTTTTTCTGGTTTTGCAAATGTTCTGATTTAGTTTTCAGTCCATCTTTCCAGTTTTTAATTAAGTAACTAATTTCAATCGGTGATTTATCACTGACTATTTCGGTTCCCTTCAGGTCTATTGTACGATCATCTTCTTTAATAACTAAAATATAAGTAAAAGACAGTAAAGATAAAGTTGCATCAACTAAAATGACAGTTAAAATAAGAACCATCAAATCTAATCTGTTTTCAATATCACTGAGGAAGATTAAGCTGTTAAAATAGAAAAAGATTACGAAATTTATTAATATTGCTCCAAAAATCAAGATTACAAAATATCCATTAATTCTATTCATTAAGTATTTGCGGATTTTATTGCTATGCATCAAGACCAGATGCTTTTTAAATTTATCATTATTCATAATCTTTCCCCATAACCCTTCAAATACAATTTTTTTAATTTAAGTATTTATTAGTATATGATCTTGAGCTTAAAAAAACAAGACCGTTATTGAGGTTAGATTTTTTTTAGTTGATGATTCGTTTAAGACATTAGAAAGTAATCCGGATGTACGAAAAATTGTATTGAAAATAGTGAAGAATAAAAATAAATAGTTCTTTTCACAAATAGAGGATAAATAACTTTTCCATGAAATTTATAAGCGGAGAATTTCATGATAAAAATTAAAAATATCCAAGAACCAGCACTGAATGAAGATGGTTTTAGAATAATGGTTGAAGAAATATGTGTTGAGGATGTAAACTTTGAAAAATCAGAAGTTAACTTGTTTCTTAAAGAAATAGCACCATCATCTAACTGTTACGCTTTTTTAAATAAAAATAACCTGAATTTTGATAAATTTAGAGAACAATACCGTAGTGAACTCAAAAATAAAAAAACACTACAGGGCATAATTAGAAATTTAGAAAAAGAAAATGGTACTATTACATTATTGTATTGTTCTGGAGACCCGTTGAATAATTGTGCGGCTGTTTTAAAAGAAAAACTCCAGGGGTACCATGTTATTCGTGGTTCTGTAGGTAGAATCCACGGTGGTTAATTGAGTAAAGTGATAAATAATCGTTAGGTCATATAATTAAATAAGAGATGGGAATGATTTTTAATTAATTTTAATTGGTTATTTGATTTTAATTCGATTGGGAACCATTATTAATTCAAAACTATTTAAATAAAATAATGATTAAAATAACCGCTTAATATTCATTTAATTTGATTCATTTTTTAAAAGGCTTATGTTGAAGCTTATAGAGTTTGAAATTGTATATAAAATATTTAAATGTGAAAGGTTCCCCAATTAATTTGAATAATTAATTTCTGTCTATTTGAGTATTTTTTTCTTACAATAACTATTTTTAATATAATATTACATCTTTAACAGGAATTGTAATTTTTTACATTTTCCAATGTTATAAAAAAATTGCGGAGGATACAATGTCGGACATTCCTGAAGAAAGGAAGGAAAAAAAAGGATGGTGGCAACGACGAACCACAGCTACTAAAATTTTGATTGGAATTTTTGTTGTGTTTTTGATAATAATTATAGCTGCTGTTGCTCTGGGTATGTGGTTTGTTATGTCGATAACAGCACTGAATGTCACAGATATCAAACCGGTTAGTCAATCCATGGATACATTTGAAGTTACTGGAACTACAGAGCCCGGGGCAAATTTAACTATAAACAATCAAAGTGTCACAACTGATAGTGCAGGTAAATTCTCATACCAGCTTACAAATGTTGAATTGGGTGGGAAAAATATTACTATTGTATCAAAAGGAAAAGGAAAACTACTCAGAACACTAATTTTAAAGCTAAACGTTTCTTTAAACAATGACTTTTACAGCTCAAATGTTCAGTTTATTAACCAAACCTTTTTCTAAGTTTATTTTTTTTATTGAAAAATTTCCATTTTTTACAAAAACATAAAGCACCTAATTATTAAGCTCTTCAATACCCAGCTAATTAATAGATGAATGGCAGAGGAAATCAGGACCCCATGAGGGGAATAAACTTAAAAACAGGGTTGTTGATGCATACTCCCTAGCAGACCCTTATTTCAAAACAACTTTATATATTAGATATTAAGTTGAATATGATAATAGATTAGATGGCAGGGGAGATGTTTTTTGGATGTTGACGGGAAAATATCAAATAGGAGTTTAGTAAACCTTACTATAGTCTCCGGCATGTTTTTATGGTCTTTCAGTGCTGGGATGGTAAACCTATCCCTACCAACCATTGCCCAATACTTTGATATTGGTTCAGCCACAGTATCCTGGGTGATAGTCTGCCATTTCATTACTTTAGTGGGATTAATCTTATTCTTTGGACGTTTAGCATATTATGTGGGCCATAAAACCATTTTCATGTGGGGAGTATTCATATTCATCCTTGCTTCCTTCTTTTGCAGCATATCCTCTAAAATTGAACATATTCTCATATTAAGAGCAATTCAGGGCATTGGTTCAGCTATGCTTCTTTCAGTTACCCCTGCTATCCTATCAAAGATATCTTCCTCAAAAAGTAGAGGTAAGGCTTTTGGTTACATATCCCTGGCCACTACCCTGGGTTTATCAATAGGGTACTTGGTAGGTGGAACAATCCTTGAATACGCTAGCTGGAACTGGATATTTATTGTAAATGTTCCCATAGGAATAATAGTCTTATTGATGGCCCAAAAATTCATGCCAAAAGAAACAATTGTTCCCCCTAATGATAAATTAGATAAAAAAGGAGCTATTATTTTATTTCTATTCTTTTTGGCCCTGATATTAGCTATTGAACCCATGAGAACTGTAGAATTTCCTATTATGACCATTTCAGTTGGTTTAACAATAAGCATTATCCTGGGATTAACTTTTATTTTCTGGGAGCTGCGTCACCCCTATCCATTGATAGATCTTAAACTATTTTTAAACCCTTACCTTACACTCACGGTTTTAATTGCTTTTTTAACCACATTAGTCTTAACCGGGACCATATTTCTGGTTCCTTTCTATCTGGATCTGGTTATGTCTTACAGCACGGAGTTGGCAGGGCTCATTATTTTTATGGCAACTCTGGTAATACTGGTGGGTGGACCTTTATCAGGACGGCTCTCTGACAAATTTGGTGCTAAAAAAATCAATATTTTAGGTGTGTTTATACTGCTGATTGCTCTTGTACTTTTTACCTTTTTCAACCAAACAGTAAGTTTAACCTTTATTTTAATTGTACTTGCTCTCAGGGCATTATCTGATGGAGTTTCTAATCCTGCTAACAGTAAGCTGGTGATAAGTTACAGCCCTCCTGGGATGGAGTATACTGTATCCAGCTTATTAAATGCCGCCCGCTATCTTGGTGTGGTAACGGGAGTGGTTGTCTTTGAAGCAGTTTTCAACAAAACCATCAGTCAATATGGTCAAGCCCTAACAGCTCATGGATCAATAGAGAAAACATTACCCGTAGGTGCTTTGGTTAATGGATTCCAGACAGCATTCTACATTGGAGTTATTTTAACTGTAGTTATACTTATTTTAACCTTTTTAGGCAGCAGGGCCCCTGATGAGAATTGATTAATAAAATGTATCAATTTTTCCTTTCAAAAAATAATACATAAAAATCACAAAGTTTTTACTTAGACTACTAATTTTACTCTTATTAAACTTAAAAACACGCCGTAATTCTCAAATAGTAATATAATTATAGTGAAACTAATGATATTGGAGAATAATAAATAGTAGCAAGGCCACATAATCATTGATTAAGCCCATAGTAATATTAATGAGAAAATATGGTATATAGAGAACAGTATCTAAGAAAATTATGTCCAAAATGCCATACTATTAACAGTCATAAGGCCAGTTTCTGCTACAAGTGTGGTGAAGATTTAAATAAATATTCTGAAAGTAAAACAAAAGTTGATTTACTTGATACTGGAGATAACATAGAAGACCAACAAATAACATCAACGAGAAAGAAACTACAGATTCGTGAGTTAATTATATTCATAGTTGTTCTAATCTTATATTTCACATTAAAAAGGATTTATCACTTTTAATCCCTTCACCATAAGTCGATAAAATCAACCATTTTTTTCATTCAACAGCTTTTCTAATAATAACTTTTAATCATCTGTTAATTTGATGACAACGTTACCCTTAATTTTGTTAATCTTATATTTCTGCACCGATGCCTCCAAAAATTGAGCCCACAATGGAACACACGATTAATGTAATAATGAGCGCATACATCCCTGCGATAATAACTGCGCCTGATGAAGCCTCAGGGGGAAAAATTGAACCATATATTATTGAAACTACCGCTAATGTTATGGCAGTGATGATGCCCATCAATATCCCATGTTTTGCTCCTTCCACATAAGTTCCTCCGACCATGTAACCGGTTACCAGAGCACGATTATGAATCCAAGGTATATTCCATAAGAATAAATCGGGGATAACATCAATAAAAACGAAGATAAAACATTTAGTACTATTGCTGTAGCAGAACTTGCCATTACTGCTTTCCAGTTAATATTTTCCATTTTGATTACTCTCTACAACTTTTTAATTGAGTTGGTATTTTTTAATTTCAAATGAATCTAATATTGTATTTATAAAAATTTATTGTCTAACGCTACAAATATCGCAGTAACACATTATAATACTCATATTTCCTAAAAACTATGTTAAGCGGGCCCGAAAGTACTTAGAACCGCACCAACATGAATTACATTTGATAAAATAAACACAATAATAATTCCAACAATTGCTATTAGTGCATATGCCAATTTGTTATTGGTCTTTTTTCTGATTGCTACTGCGATTATTCCACTGATTAAGCCAATGAACCAAAAGAGTATTAAACCTGAAACTGCTCCTCCGATATATAAAAAAGAGACTATAGACCCTGTTATGTTATAACCAGCTATTTGGATGTTTATTGGATTTGGTGATAAAAAAACGACAATTGGAATGGATGTAAGTCCAGCTATGCTTGTTGGTACTCCTCCGTACAAGATTCCATTAGTATAACTCGATTCCACAAGATAAACAGCGATGAATGCACCAATTACTGGTGCTATTAAACCCATTTTTGGTAAATACAGTCCAGTAAATAAAGCTATTAAAAATGTAACCACAAATCCAACAATAACTGCCAATCTTATTTTTGCACCAATGCCTCCAAAAATTGAACCCACAAGGGAACACACGATTAATGTAATAATGAGTGCATACATCCCTGCGATAATTACTGCACTTGATGAAGCCTCAGGGGGAAAAATTAAACCATAAATAATTGAAACAGCCCATAATATTATGGCAGTGATGATGCCCATCAATATCCCGTGTTTTGCTCCTTCCACATATGTTCCTCCGACCATATAACCGGTTAATAGAGCACCGATTATGAATCCAACATATATTCCATAAGAATAAACCGGAGAAAAGATCAATAAAAACGAAGATAAAATACCTATCACTATTGCTGTAGCAGAACCCGCCATTATTGCTTTCCAATTAATATTTTCCATTTGATTACTCCCCCATCATAATTTATCAGTTTTAATGTGAAATTAATTGAATAATAACGATAATTTTAGATTACTATGATTATTCTATTTATTAATATTGTAAGTTGATTAAATTTCTAATATAAATTAGGGATACAAATCTTCAATTGATGTCCGGTGAATTCCATTATAACTCTATTTATTCAATGGTAAGATGCATCTGCAAAGACAGAATAATCGGCTGTCTAATTTTGTTGCAAATGATAAGTGTTAAATTAAATAGTGAATTTTAAGGGTTATTTTTTTGAATTTTTTAGAACATTAATAAATTAAGTTTTTATATTACTTTGATATATTTTAATAAGAGTTTACATTACATGCATCAAATAGGTGGGTGGAATATTGGAAAGAAAATATATTTTAATTATAATAGCGATTTTAATAGTTTTAGTGGCGATTGTTTCAGTTTATGGTTACACACAACTAGGAAATAAAAATAACACTAATAATAGCACTCAAAACAATACTTCTTTACAGCAAAACACGTCTAATGTTACAAATTCAACAGATAGTACTGAAAATACATCAACTTCACCCTCAACTTCAGACAAAACAACACCAAGTTCAAATAGTGATCAGGCATCTGATTCTTCAAATAATCCTAGTGAATCCAATTCTAACAGTCAATCACAGAGTATAACTGCAGAACAAGCAAAACAAATTGCCCAAAATATGGCAGCTGCAGGTTATAGTGTTGGGGAACCATTCTATGTCTCAGGTAATGGATATGAATTATGGGATGTGCCTATTTTCAATCAATATGGAAAAAAAGTTAGTATTGCATCAATTAATGCCAAAACAGGCGAATTTGTTGCTTTTGGCTGTTAAAAAACCAGTTTAAGAATCTGCTCTTAAATAAGAGCATATTACACTTTTTATTGAAAAATATTTGTCCATTAATAGAACTCCAGTTATATTATTCATGGATGAAATCAGAGAACTGCAATAACTTGTAGCAGGGATGAAATAAGAGTTAAAAGAATTGAAGGGTGAGGTCTAGTGGGGCTTATTTTTTTTGATTATTTAGTAGCTCTTATTGCAAGTAACTATCAAAGAGGGGAGTTAAATTGATTGGCAAAATTTTATTTTTAGGAATTTTGTTAAATATGAGTAAATATTCTATTATTATTAATTTTATTCTATTTTATAGTAAATAGTTATTTATTACTCTAAATTTTAAAAAAACATAATTAATTTTAAAAGGAGGATTAATAAAAATGGATTTAAATATTTTATGGCTTGTACCAATAGCTTATTTTATCCATATTATTGAAGAAGCCCCAAGATTCATGCCTTTCGCTATAAAGTATTATGGACAACCTAAAAACTATAAAGAGTTCTTCGTTGGAAATATTATTCTCATGGCGTATGTTCTAATTTCAGTATCTCTTGCCATCTTTTATACCAATGAATGGACTATGGTGATAGGATTAGCCACTGCTGCATGGATATTTACAAATTTTTTAATGCATGCATACTATACCCTACGGTATGGTGAATATTCTCCAGGGGTAGTAACTGCAAGTGCAATATACGCACCTGTAACAGTTTTCATCTACTATAACTTTATAATATCTGGAATACTAAGCACAACAGACATTATATTATCCATGATCCTTGGATTTGTAATTATGTATGTTCCAACACTTATGCAAATGAAAAGACATGGAAAAATATAGAAAAATTAATAAAAAAAAATTGGGAAAATATTTTTATCAAACTTCTATTGGTATTGAGGCAAGATACCAGTTTCCAAGGTATCCAATCTTATTTTATATTTTTTTTACTTTCAAATGCTCTTCATTAACTCATTAAATAACTGGGAACCAAATGAGGATGGCTTCAACAAAGCAACCAGCCACATTCTCAGGAAATTCTTCAACACCCAACTAATAAACGCAGGAATGGCAGAGGAAATCAGGGAGCACATGATGGGACATAAACTTAAGGATAGAGTTCGGGATGCATGCTTCCTAGCTGACCCCGATGACCTCCGAAAAAGTTACTTGACTATCAAATACTTAACTAGTTCATTAGATTTTTAATTAAAATATTTACATATTATTTTATTATTAGATCAGGAAGTGACCAATCTTCTTTTTTGTGGTTTATCTGCGTACTTGTTGTAAACTCTCAGTAAACTGCACATGCAATCAGTTACCTCATTTAATGTGTTTATTTATACTGACTCCCTCTACCACTTCCAACCTGTTTTGCCACACCCATAAACAAAAAACTTTCTTCTATTATTTCTCAGGCAGTGAAGATGCAGTCTGTGCTGCCCCCATTCGGTGATTTAAATTATTTTCAAAATATTCAACTGATTAAACAGTTAAGGGAAGATGAGTTATATTCTGAGTAATATTTTTCCACAAAATAGAAACATTTAAATAATATGTAATATATTTCTTACATAAAATGTAATATATTTTTGACAGGTGGAAAAATGGTTATTGCAAAACCAGAATGGTTTAAAAGAAAAAATAGGGGTTTTTTGGGTTATCAAATAACCTGGCAAGGGGCAGTTTATTTAACAGTTGCAATAATAGTTCTTTTATTTGGAATACTATTCACAGAAAATTTAATTATTAATTTAATTGCTACAGGATTATTCCTTTTCCTATTTATGGATGCATTGAGCGCATCTTTAAAGTCACTGGATGAAAGAGAACAGATGCACTCAGCCATTGCCATGAGAAATGCTGCTTGGGGGATGATCATAACCATGATCATCATGTCAATTATATTCTCAAGCTTTAGGGGAATTAAAGCTAATTTAAGTATATTATTCATAATTACAGCACTTATAGGTGGAATCATAAATGTTATGACCTTATATAAACTGGAGCGGGGGAGTTGAAAACGTATTAAACTGTGGGAAAAAATGAAGACTCAAATTAAAAAATTTAGAAAAGAGCTTAAAATGACTCAGGAAGAGTTAGCAGAAGCTGTGGATGTAACCCGACAAACAATCATTGCTCTGGAGCAGGGAAGGTACAATCCATCATTAGTCTTAGCATACAACGTGACTAAAACCTTAAAAAGAAAAAGTATTGAGGAAGTGTTTATTCTAGAAGAAATATGATAATTGCGTGATGAAATAAACCAGTTTGATTAATAACCTTGAAATATCAGGAAATAGCTTTAAAAACAAATAATAAGGGGAAACAATTATAAAAAAAGTAAATTGAGGCGAGTAAATGGGCATATATGGATTATCGTTTAAGAATTTGAAAAGAAGGAAGTTGAGGAGTGCTCTGACTATGCTGGGCATAATAATTGGAGTGGCCACTCTGCTCCTTCTCATGGGTGCAGGAACTGGGATGCAAGCCTATACCAAAGACAAAATGCAATCTATGGCCGGTGATATAACCATATACAATAGTTCTGGTGGGGCTTATTCATCGGGAGAATACTATCTGGATTCAGAAGCTGTGAGTAAGATCCAAAACATGTCACAGCTTTATAATATAAAAGAAGAAACTGCATTCTCCTCAGAAATTAACAGAACGCCAATATACGTTGTGGGTGTGTCTAGTTGGGATCAATACAAGGTAAACGGAACCAACGGAGTGGTGGTTGACCAAACACTTGTGGATAAATTCGATTATAAAATAGGGAGCAAGATCGTTATTAATGATAAAGAGTTTACTATAACCGGTACTACCAAACAAAAAACAATGCAGGGCCTTGTATTAATAGACCTTGACAAAGCCCTTCCTTTAAATGATAATAAGGTATCCGATGTCACTGCCAGTGTTAAAGGAGATCCAGATACCGTCAAAAACACGGTTGAAAGTCAGGTCCCAGGGACCATGGCAATGACCCAGTCTGACTACTCCAAACAAATTGATGATGCAATGAATGGTATAATGCTCTTCATAGGGGCAATTGCCAGTATAGGACTCATAGTGGGAGTTATTAGCATTGTGAACATCATGCTGGTTAATGTGACCGAAAGAACACGTGAAATTGGAGTTTTAAAGGCCATTGGGTTTACCAACCGCGAAGTATTGGGAAGTATTCTTATGGAAGCAGGTCTTTTAGGTTTTATTGGATCAATATTTGGTTTAATAATAGCTGCAGTACTCCTGCAACTGGCTATAACATTCTACGGAGCACAGCTCGGGGTGGAAGACATCACTATAATGTACATGTTACCGGTCTGGCTGGTTCTGTCTGTGGTAGGTGGAGCAACAGTGCTCAGTGTCCTGGCAGGATTATACCCAGCATGGAGGGCATCAAGACTCAACGTAGTGGAGGCATTGCGTTATGACTGATATACTGGAAATTAAAGAAGTATGGAAAACATACCAGATGGGTGCGGAAAAAATCAATGCTATTCAAGGAATTAACTTCAAGGTAGAAGATGGTGCATTTATAGCAGTGATGGGACCTTCAGGGTCCGGGAAATCAACCCTTCTGCACCTGGCTGGCATACTTGATCAACCCACAAAGGGAGATGTTATCCTTAAAGGTGAAAACATCAAAGAACTTTCAGGAAAACAGCAGGCCAAACTGAGAAGAACCAAAATAGGATTTATCTTCCAGCGTTTTAACTTACTTTCCCAGTTAACCGCACAAGAGAATGTAATGCTTCCCATGATAAAACCAGACCAGGAAAAAGCCCGGAAAATACTGGATCGAGTGGGATTAGAAGGAAAATATGATCGACTTCCAACCCAGTTATCCGGGGGAGAAGAACAACGAGTAGCTATTGCCAGAGCCCTGGCCAACGACCCGGTTCTAATCCTTGCTGATGAACCAACAGGTGAACTGGACACCACAAACAGCCGGATGATCATGGATCTGTTAACCGAGTTAAACCAGGAAGGGATGAGTATTATTATAGTCACTCACGATCCCATGGCTGCAGAATACGCCCATAAAACTGTCAAGATGAAAGATGGGAAGATTGGTAATAGTAGTTAACTTATTAAAAATTAGTTAACTTCTGAAGAATTAGTTAACTCTTGAAGAGCTGATTATCCCCCAGAGGGGGATAATTAACCTTTTTTTATTAAATACCGTCTTTAACCTCATTAATAAACTTAGTCTGCCCAATACGTTTTATGGTTGATGCCAGGCGTTCTCTTTGTGGTTTATCTGCATACTTGTTGTAAACCCGGAGTACACTGTCTATGTAATCGGTTACTTCATCAACTGTTTCAACCTTGGTACTGAATCCTTCTACCAGTTCCCTGCCAGCTTTACCACCTATGTAGAGCATTAAACCTTCTTCTTTGGTTTCCCTTGCACTGTGGGGGCAGGCAGTCATGCACTTCCCACATCCTACACATATATCGTAGTTTGTATAGGATGTTTCGCCTCTTATGTTAATGGCTTCCACCTTGCAGACCTCTGAGCATCTTCCACAACCATTACACTTATCTTCGTTGGTCTGGGGGTACTTTATACCAGCTATACCTGCATCGTGTATCTGCGGCCTCATGCACTTATTGGGACAGCCACTGACTGCTATTTTGAACTTGTAGGGTGTTGGTTTTTCCATGAAACGTTCTTCAATGGTTTTACATATCGTGGTGGTGTCTATGAGTCCACTGCCACAGTTTTCCTTACCTGGACAGGCCAGTGTTGCCCTGACCAGTGGGCCCTCGGAACCGGTTACTAGATCCAGTTCATTGAGTCTGGTTACGACTTCCTCCACATCAAAGCCAGTTATATCGTGAAGTTCGTATGCTCCCCTGTTAGTCATCTTTATCCGGGCATTAAATTCTTCGGCCACGTCAAGAATTTCCTTGATTTCCTCTGTTTCATACCAGCCTGCTGGTTTGGCCCGTATCCTAATAAAGTAGGTGCCATCTGCTCTACTGGCAACACCAGCATAATCCGAGGCCCAGTAAAAGGATATGAACTCTTCATTTTCTTTTCTTCTTTCCAGTTCCTTCAGGAACCTTTTAAGCTTGAACTGGCGAAGTCTCTCAATCTCTTCAGGTTTGACACCTTCTTCCAGTTCCAGGGCCTCTTTAATCTCCTGACCTTTTGGTGTTCGGATGATGATGGTGGAGTAACCCATGGGACTTCCCACTGATCCAATGGAAACATCAGCCATCTCGGCGTCAAAGTCCCGGCACATCTTGCAACCTGCACACAGTTCTATCTTATCCAGATCTATTTTCTTCTCCTCTCCATCCACCTGCACCAATAGTTTTCCCTTTTTAACGTTGAATTTTTCAACATCTTCCATTTTTATCTGGTTATCTTCCAGGATCTGTCTCATATTTCCGTAATCAAATTTTTCTGTGCAGAAAAGGCCTATGAGGTACTCGATCTTGGGGAGTTTAACTGGTTTACCGGTTCTTCCCAGTTCTTCCTCATGTTTTGCCAGGTATGGGAAGTACTGGAGTTTCCTGAGGCCGTTTATCTGGCAGGGTAGGGCTACTATGGTCACTCTTTCCAGTCCCATGTCTCCTGCAGTTTTCAGTGCTTCCAGGGTGGATATGGTGTATTTGGACTTGGATGTTTTCAGGAGATCTTCTGCATTTTGTACTATGAGTGAAACTGGTTTCCAGTACTCATCACCCACAACTATTGCCCCGTCGATTTTATCGTTTTCCAGTAGATGTTTTAAGAAGGTGGTGACTGCTCCACCATCCTGTCCACTGGAAGATCCCCTTCCGTAGTACATTTCTTCGGTGAATTTCTCCCTGATTTTTATCTGGTATTTTCCGGATGAAACTCGTGGACAGACCTCGAAACACATTCCATGACCGTTTCTGAGGCATTCTTCGGTTAATTCAGGTTTCCCATCGAAGGATAAGATGTTGTTGGGACAGATCACTGCACAGGTACCGCACTTGGCACACATGTCACTTTCAACTATTTCATCCAGTTTCCAGGCGTGGTCCAGTTTGGGGTACATTTTAGCCAGTTTCTCTGGGGTTCCCATCAGGGATATGGCCTGGGCTATTATTTCCTCATCAACTTCCACATTCTTCTCCATGGCTATGGCATCAGCACTGTCTAAGATGTGAGTTTTAAGTTCTTCAGAAACTTCCTTCTGCTGATCTGGACCCATGCCTTTTGTTACTTCTTTTATATAATCATCAATAATCATTTCCTATTCACCTATCCTGTGATTTTAAATTGTTTTCAAATTGTTCAACTGATTCATTTATTGATTTAAAAAATTCCAGCCAGTTTTCTCTAACTTCTCTCCCGTAATCAGTAACAGTGTAATATTTTCTGGGCCGTGTATCCTCAGTATCCCATCGACTCAAGAGGAGTTTATCATTTTCAAGACGCCGGAGTAGTGGATATAATGTTCCTTCTTCTACTTTTAACCCTGAATTTTTAAGGTTCTTGGTAATTTCATAGCCGTAATGCTCCTTTTCAAGTAAGCACATTACTGCTACCTGTATAGCACCCCTCCGCATTTCTTTCTCGAATCTTTCAAAGACATTACTCATTTTCATATTCCTCACTATACGAGTTACAATAACATATGTTACACAATACTGTATGGTACATAGCATATAATGTTTTGGTAATCTCAGGTGGTAAAGGATTTTAAAAACTATAAATTATGTTTTTGTCTGTAAAAAAATAATATGATGAAATACCTTGAAATATGCCCTAATCTAACGTTCTTTTGAGTTTAAAACTTCCGAGAATCGTTTGTCAAATTCCTCGGGGTTAACAGTTTTTAAAATCATAATTAAAAATGCAAATATTCCACAAATAATTATAAAAGGAATTCCTAACTTTGCTCTGCTGTAAATACTGACATATGGCCATATTACCACTAACCCAAAACTTTCAACTATAAGGAATAATGCAGTTAAAAAATAAATTATTCTCCTGTATCTCAAATCTAGTGTCTTTTCTAAATCCATAATACGAATTAATAGAAAAATAACCCCGAAAAGAACACCAATGATCCCTAAAACTATTATAAAAGTTAAGTTGTATGAAATTGCACAAATATTCAGGGCACTTTGCCCGATTAACAATCCTGGAATTAAATATTTAATGTTTGATAAATTTTTTCTTCTATTCGGGGTAAGTTCGTTTTTTAATTCATCAACATATTCTAAGGTTCCACCACATTCACAAGTGAGGTCGAAATCATCTGGAGATTCCCCATCCTTAAGCTCGTAATATCCACCACATTTATTACAAACAAGATAGCCCATTTTTTCCCCTCGAATAAAGTGAATTAAGATTAGATTAATTATTAATATTAAAATATTTATTGTTGAGCTTATACAATTCTAAACTCTTTCTAACTACTTTTTTAATCGAAGGAATGACAAAATGAAAGATGACTAGTTAATAAAAATTTATTATAACCCATGAAAATTGATTTATAGTTTTTAAAATGTCTACTAAAAAAATCCACAAGTTATTACAGACTACAAAGTTTCATTTAATATCATTAAACTAGGAGTAATATCAAATTTTAAATATAATAAAAAAGCAAATTAGTGAAATTAGAAATAATAATCAAAATAAAAAAAAGATTATTCAGACAGTTTTTCAACCTGTCTATCAATCTCTTCCAGAGCAACCTGGGCAGCTTCATCAGCCAGGTTGTCATCTGCTTTGCAAAGTTCATCCAGGAAGAGTTCTACTTCTACATCAACATCAAGACCATCTTCTTGGTTGAATTCAACTCTTAACTCCATATCCTGGACTTCTTTTTTTGAGACCTTGGAAAAAATATAGTTTTCTGCAGCTACTGCTGCAGCTTCGGATATTTTCTCCATTTCAGGGTCGGTTAATGTTTTCAAACTTTAAACCTCTGTAACTTAGGGTATGGTACCAATCAATAATAATTGGCCCAGGATACTAAACCTTAGTTACCCATACCAGGCTGCTGCATCTGCATGGCACCCTGTAGGGTTTCCTGCATTTCCTGCAACCGTTTCATTACCCTTTCTTCCTGTCTTTTAACCGTTTTTTCCCGGAGCTGGAGGGTTTCCAGTTTCTCGGTCAGGTCTTCAGTTAGTTCAGGTTTGGGCATTTTAATTAACAGGGTTCCAGCGGTTTTGTAAACTTCTGCATCATCTGCCACTTTTTCCAGTTCTTCAAGGGCCTTTTCAGTTTCTTTTATCTGCATATCCACGTTCTGTTTCTGCATGGTTATGGCCTGGGCCTGCTGTTGCATCTGCTGGAATTGTGCTAATTGATGTTGGATATTTTGGGGAATTTCCATATTTTCACCTCTAATATTGTAACTAAGTATGTTATGATCAGTAATTTTTATGACCATTAATTGAATATTATTAATTTAGGATCAGCTAATTGAATAATTTCGATCATTTAATTGAATATTGATAATTTAGGATCAGTTGATTGAATAACTTATGTTCATTTAATTCAATAACTTTTATTTAATTTAATAACTTCCTGAATATTCAATGTTTTTAATTCTTTAAATTTTTTAATTCTAGGATCTCATTGGAAAGCATTACCCATCGCAGGTATGAATTCAGGGATGCTCTGAGGGATGTTGTGTCCTGTGCAGTGATTGAGATCTTTAGAATGTTACCCTCAGATTCAATCTCAGTACTGGTTCGCTCCGAGGGTGATCCCCTTATTTCTGGTTCAATAGCCCGAAAAACAATTTCTGCATCACTAGATGATGGAAATTCAAGTTCTATCAGACTTTCAACCTTTTTAAGAGCTTTTATCCTCATCACCTGCTAGTTTCCATTCCTGAATGTAAATGCGTGGTCCAGTGGCCTGGCCTTTTCCATCGAAAAATTCAATTAAAGGTCTGGATTTCTGTTTGCTAGTTCTGATGAGTAGAAGGTTGCAATCGGAATTTTTCCCCTGCAAATCCGTTATGGAATCTTCAGGGGGAATTGCAAATATTTCCGTGGATAGATCTTTTAACTCATCCACTTCACAGCGGATACAGAGGTTATCCTTTTCCATTCTTCCCTTGGGGAGGGAAAAGTCCACAGTTATCAGTAGACTGATGAATAGTTCTCCATCCTGGTAGAAATCCATCCGGTTGGGGTTTCCGTTTCTTTCAAATACCACAGCCACCCTGTCGGTTTCCATTTCCTTTGCCTTTAAAAAGACATCCCTGAGACTCATTTTACCACGGTTTACGCAGCGAGCTTTCAATACCCGTTCAAGACCTCGGCAGAATGTCCGGGTCCTTTGGGACGGTTTTCGGGAAGTGGTAATTAACATGAAATAACCAGACTATGATTGGGATAAAGGGATTTAGGTATTTAAATAAGATTTTTCTGATTTAAAAGATCTCTGATAAAATATGATGGATATAGGATCTAAAACAACCTATGGACATTAAAGAAATCTAAAAATCCAAATGGTATTTTAAAGAAATCTAAGGGACACTATCTGATTTAATAGAATCTTAGTGATAAAATCCTAAATGGATAGAATCTGAATGGATAAAAACCGGGGGATAAAATCCTAGTGATAAAATCTTGAGGATAGAATCCTGATGGAATCTGTTGAGATGCCATCAAAAAAGATTTTATCTGGCTTGTACCTGTCGCCTGACCGGGGGGATCTCCTTGAAGAGTATCCGGTAACGGCAGCTGGGACACTTGGATTCTGTGTAACCTTTGATATCTACCAGTGTACCACATTTATCACATTTATACAATTATAAACCTCCAACAATCCTCTTAATGTTCCTGGTAGCGGTTTTACCCATTGGGGTGTTGGGCATGTATGCTCCGCCAGTGAATACTGCTCCGCATTTGCGGCATTTCCATATTCCTGCTGCGGTCCGTTTAACTCCAGGTCGATCACATTTAGGACAGGTGTGATTCTTCTTCATGTTGTCTTCGATGCTCTTTACGGTTCTCTTTGCTTTCCTACCGTACCGGGCTCCAAATCTTCCGGTTACACCTACTTTTTTAGTTCTTGCCATAATTATCACCTTGTTAGTTTGTTATTTTTTTTAAAATGAAAGGAATCCGGATGGTTATTCATCCAAATTACCTGGTCACTGTACTATGTTAGTTACGTTGTATAAACTTTTTTGATCTTATGAATTTTTTAATTAGAAAATTCTTAACTAACCAAAGACTCTTCCATTTAACCAAAGATTCATCTATTTAACCAAAGACTCTTCCATTAAACTTAAGATTCTTTAATTAAACCAAAGATTCTCCTTTTTTTAAGATCAAATTTTCTGCCAAGCTATGCTTTGGGGAGGAACTCACGGAGTTCTTTAGTCTTGGTTTGAGCTATTTTAACAGCTTTCAAGATTTCTTCACGTGTGAGGGGTACTGATCCGCCTTTTTGCATGGCGCAGATACTTCCATCGGTTCGCACACCTATGGATATTCTGGCGTCCAGGACATCATCTTCTTCCAGGGAAGGATCTGCCACCAGTTCCCCACCGATCTTGGCCAGGGTGCACATGAGGGGTTGTTCATTGATTGGAATTGGAACCATGGTTTCATAATCAATTACAACTTCATCATCCTCAATGGTTGTGCTTGGGATTTTGGTATTCATAAGGGCAGCTACACTACCCAGAACTGCGGCATCCATGAGGTTACCATCGTAATCAATTATGTGAAGGTCCAGGAATATCATCCAGACTTTCTTTCCAGGGATGATGACCATTTTTTCCAGGTCCACTACTTTCCCTTCCCGTACACAGCGGTCGGTTACTCTGGACAGTTCTACTGAAGTTTCATTGGGAGGTCCTGCTTCGAAGTTAGGGGCTGCCATGGGTACGAGTTCGGAGTTGGTTATTAAAACACCCACGTTGGGTGTGTCAGGGAATGGTTCACCAATCTGTGGTTTGGCACCCACTATTATCTGGGTGTTACCTATCTTAACCCGGGCGGAACCTTCTGCCTTTTTAATGACTCCGGTTTCAATACTCACTTCCCGGTACTGGTCCAGGGCTCTTCCGTCTGCTCTTTCTCCGTTTTTGATGAGGTTAGCAACACTTTCCCTTATGATCTCTGGAACTATGCTTTGTACCATCTTAATCACCGTACCTGTTCTTTATGGCTTTTTTCTGTTCTTCGCTGATGATTTTACATCCTTTTATAGCTAGATCCAGTGCCTTTTCGAATTCATCATCAGTGAGGTGTCCATCCATCTGTAGCAGGGTTATGTCCCCTGTGCGTGGCATCATGGCAATGGGTAAGTCAGCTTCTCCTTCCTTATCTTCCCATTCTGATAGGTCCATGATAACCTGCCCATCAGCTTTACCAGCGGCACAGGCGGATACCATGTCCCGCATGGGTATGCCTGCATCGGCCAGGGCCACGGAGGCTGCAGTTATACCGGCACATCGGGTTCCTCCTTCTGCCTGAATGACTTCTATGAAAATGTCAATGGTTGATCTGGGGAATTTTTCCAGGAAAACTGCAGGGTTAAGTGCTTCTGTGGTTATCTTGGATATTTCCACTGATCTGCGGTCTGGTCCCGGTCTTTTTCGGTCATCCACTGAAAATGGTGCCATGTTATATCTGCAGCGCAGTATGGCCATGTTAGGTTTTAATAATCTGCGCACGTGCAATTCTCTGGGACCATAAACAGCTGCTAGGACCTTATTATCACCGATTTCCACGTATGCGGATCCATCGGCTCTTTCCAGGACTCCTGCTTCTATTTTCAAGGGCCTCAGTTCATCAAAAGCCCTTCCATCTGGTCTTTTTTTAGTGGCAGAAGTTATGAAACTTCCTTTACTACTTTCTCCAATTGATTTGCTGGTTAGAATAATAATCACCCCTTACTGAATCAATTCTTCCTCATATTCATCTTCTTCTTTTGTATCTGGTTTTTCGGTATCTGGTTTTTCGGTTTTTTCACCGAGAAGTTCCAGTAACATGTCCCTTATCCTGTCAGTGAGGCCAGATGTGTGTGCTTCTTCTTCAATGGTTTTAACAACCTTCTGCACCACTCTTTCCATCTCTGGTTTTCCTTTAACCCAGACTACTCCATTTTGACCTACCACTACTTCACATCTGGTCTGGTCTTTGATCATGTTGATCATGGATCCTTTTTTACCTATAAGTCGGGGCACCTTGGTGGGGGTTATGTTTATGAGGATTCCTCCACGGAATTTACCAAGTCCTCTACCTTTGAGACCAAGTTTTACCTTTTTAACTTCGTCAACATCCACCACGCGCAGGAAAAGTACATCTCCCACATTGAAAGCCCGGTTTAAGTCTCTTTTTTCTTTACCGAAAACTTCTGCTGCAGGTAATATTCCAGAGTAAGGTGAGTTTATGTCCAGGTTCCACATGGAAAAGCGGATATCAGATACTTTACCAATAACCACATCTCCCCTTTTAGGAATGTATTTACTCTGTAATGGTATGACACTGATTTTTTTATCCCTAACAGCCACCAGGCCGACCAGGGAAGAGCATACCTTGTCTTCTTCCTTGAAAGTTCCTCTTCCTGAGTGATAGTCCCCTTCTGCTAAGATCTCACCCGGAATTACTATCTGTTTATCTTCTACTAATAACACGTTTTGCCTCCTTTATTAGGCTAAAGAAGTTTCATTTTAAGAGTTTGGATTCAACCTGTCCATGGGTAATCTCGGAGAGTTTCTGATAAAAACCTTCCTGCATACCACCAGGGATTTCCACTACAGCAACCCATGATCCGTCCTGTTGCCATTCTTCTTTAATGGTTTTCCCGAATTCAGGTATAACTCCATAAACCCGTCCAGTATCTTCTCCAGGTATGTGGATAGCTACTCTCACTTTTTCAAGCCTTATGGGTATTAACTTACGGATGGCTTTTAGAGTGATATTTACCTGTTCATCCACACTCTTAAAGGGATCTATCCGGACTTTGGCCTCTTCCATGGCTATTTCAATCCGTCTAGCAGGGTGGGGGAGTTTTGTTTGAGGATTTATGGCTTCGCGGGCTATTTTAGCCACGACCATCCTTCTCTTATCCTCCTGCATATCCCTCCGTTGTTGGGCGGTGAGTTGGACCTGCCCCTTGCGGATGATGATTACAGCGGCTTCCAGAGGATCAGTTGTTTCAAAGGCTTTGTTCATAGCCTCTTCTGATACTTTATCCCCCTTTTTAGCATCCTTGAAAACCTCTTCAACAGCCAGTATCTCTTCAATTTGGATATCTTCTCCCCTTTTAAAATCAGATGCCAGATCAGGATCCACCAGGATCTCAAACCGTTCCCCGTAGTATTCCAGGCGGGCTATAACTGCATTTTCCAGGGTGATCATGAATTATTCCTCTTCTTCCTCGTCCTCCTTGGACTTGCGGATGAGGAGTTCTTCTACATGTTCTTCTATTTCATCTTCTGTGAGTTTGCGATATTTATGATTGGATTCTTCTATAACCGCAATTTCTACGCTTTCTTTGGTGGTTTTGCCTTCGGTTGCCTCGTAGATTGCATCTAGTGCCAGTTCCATGGCTTCGTTGATCTTGAGATCTTCACTGTAACCCTTTTCAAAGACTTCCATGGCCATTGCCCTACCAGCTCCAATAGCAGTGGCCTTGTATTCAATTAAGGCACCACTAGGGTCTGTTTCAAACAATCGGCATCCGTTGTCGTTGACCCCTCCGATGATCAGTGCTGAACCGAATGGTCTGACTCCACCGTGCTGGGTGTACATCTGCTTCAAGTCACAGATCTTCTTGGCTAACATTTCCACGGGTATAGGTTCGTTGAAGGTGATCTTGTTGACCTGAGATTCCATTCTAGCCTGTTCAATGAGTTTACGGGCGTCGGCCACCAGACCTGAGGTTGCTGCTCCTATGTGTTCGTCGATCTGGAATATCTTTTCAATGGAGGTGGGTTCCACCAGTTTGCTGCTGGGTCTTTTATCTACCACCAGCACAATCCCCTCTGCTGATTTCACACCTAATGAAGTTGTACCTCTTTTGACAGCTTCTCTTGCGTATTCAACCTGAAATAGCCTTCCATCTGGGCTAAAAATAGATATACCTTTATCATATCCTGCTGCTGGGAACGGTTGCATATCTTATACCTCTTTTAAATTTTTTGATAAAATAATGAACTTCAATAAAATATTGGTTTAGAAGTTAATAAAACCATTTATACATTTTACTCATCTGCTGCCTTCAATTTAATAAAGTTTGTTATAGCTGCCTTGATGGTTCCTGAAATTCCGAGAGTGTGAAAAACCACATTTTTCCCGTGAAATTTATTTATGGTTGGAAGAACTGCTCGGGCTCGGTCTAATTCATCCCTTTTACATCGGATGATTCCCTTAACCACGTGTTTTCCCGTTGCGGGATAACAATTATCAGTATCATGACAGTTCCACACCTTCACCACCCATAATCCCAGTTGGCTGGTTCCACATGCCCCGTATAGGTTTAAAGATGAGTCTGTAACCAGGGATATTACATCATCCCTCTGGAGAGGGATTTCTGAAAAAGCCTCAAATGCAATGTATCTTTTCTTATCCCTAAGGTGCGTGGGTAATATTTTAAGCTTCATAAACTCTTATATCTCCATATATTTGAGTTTAGTCTAAGTTAATTGGAGTTTAATCTATTCTAGGTTTAATCTATTTAATCATGAATTTAATCTAGTTAATTTAATCAATTTTATTTGAGATGATAATTTTATGAGATAAATAATCCCAGTACATTTGTTTGGATAAATAATGCCTGAACATTTGTTTGGATAAATAATGCCTGAACATTTGTTTGGATAAATAATGCCTGAACATTTGTTTGGATAAATAAATCCAGGTACATCTGTTTAATTATTTTACCAGACGTGCCCCTGGAACTACGACATCATCTCTTATTTTATTTCTGTAGATAATTTCCTGTGGAGTTTTGGACAATGCATTAAATGCTTCATCTTTGGTCATTCCAAAACAGGCAGCCAGTGCCACGATATCTCTGGGGTTGCGCAGTCCATAGAATGAACTGGTGTCACTGGTGATTATAACCGGTACCTCGTATTTACGATGCAACTTCATAATCTGCCTGAACTGATTCAAAACCCTGTATTGCTGGTTTGGACGAGTTAAAAGGAAATATTTCAGGTTTATTTCTATTGCAACACTGTTTTCAGCAGCTTTAACTGCTAAAACATGGTTAATACCACTATCAAAACGGCTACGATAGGGGTGGCTCAGGATATCAACACGGGGATCTTCGGTGGCTGCTCTGTTTATTTTAAGGTCACCACCATGGACCAGAATGACATCGGCCTTCTTTCGAAATTTCTGTACCTGTTTTTTAAGGTCTTCCTGATTTTTGGCCTCTATTTCCACACATATCTGGATAGAAATGTGATCATCCTTATCTGCATTCAGGTCACTGATGCTTTTACGCAGGTTTTTAAGGGTTTCGGGTTTATTGATACAATCTCGGGAATAGACAGTCAACCCTACTCCATGGTATCCCATGTTTCCAGCATCTAGGGCCAGTTCAGGACCACCGTGAATATGAAAATCAAAAAACATCTTTACACCTTTATTCAAATATCTGCCGGGCTACCTTTAGAGCCTCTTCTTTCCTGGAAGGATAGGCAGCTATTTTCAGTTTCAGGTGCAGGGAATCACCATGATCCACTACTTTCAGATCTCCCAGATATGCACGTTGCTTATCAAATCTAAGAAAAAGATTCCCTCTTTCATCCATTTTAGATTCAAGTTCTCTTAGAATCCTTTTTTTGGCAGAGGGGTTTAGTGAATGTAATTTTTCCAGGAAATCTTTAAGTTCCCTTTTTTTGGTGATTTTTCCCTGGAGAATAATAACCTGATTCTTATGGTAACCTTCAGTGATTTCCTTGGTTGGTTGGGCTGCGGGAAGGAGGGTAGATAGAGCCTCCCTCACCTTCTCTTCGTTTTCAGTTCCATAAACAAAGGCCCGGTAGGAGAGGTTATGTATCATTACCTTAATTTCTCCGCTCCTTTACCTTTATTCCTGAGTCCCCTGTTTTTCTTACCTTCACTGGTCAATCCACGGAATACTCTTCCACGGTGATGTTTTTCACAGATCCAGTTGATTTTAGGGTCGTTTTTGATCACAGGATGGTTAGGATCAACCAGGATCACTTCAAAGAATTTGAATTTCCCATCTTCCCAGAGCCAGTAGGAGTTTAAAACTTCCAGGTTGGGATATTTACGGGCTACCCTTTCTTCAGCCATGCGCTGAATGGATTTTTTAGGAGTTATCTTTTTAACACCCTGCCTTTTTGGCTTACGGCCTGCGGTGAATCTGGTTTTCCTTCGTCCACCACGACGTACACGGGTTCTGACAACTACATATCCCTTTTTGGCTTTGTATCCAAGGGACCTTGCCCTGTCAAGTCTGGTTGGTCGCTCGACACGGGTGATTACACTTTCTTTTCTCCACTGGGGAGCTCTCTGTTGCATTAATTCTTTTACGTAAGACTCATCTGGATTTTTCCAGGCATCTCTTATATAACTGTACATTAAATACACCTCTTTTTGTTCAGCTTTCGCCACATCCATGGGATCATTAGGGGTCCCAAAAAAAGTAGGTCACTTACGCCATATTGGCGGTAACACAATGTTGATCACATGCCCTTAAAAAGGTTGTGTTTAGGGGGTATAAAATCAAAGGTGATTTTGGTGAAAATTCATCAATATTAAGAATGATCCAGCTTTTCTTCAAAGGTTATATCAAACTTGGTTCCATTACTGGTGTCCAGTTTGATTTTAGCACTTATCTGTTCAGATAAACTGTAGATGAGCATTATGCCCAGGGAATCAGATTTCTTGGGGTCAAAGTCTGGTGGGAGACCAACTCCATTATCACTGACTGTTAATCTAAATTTACTTGTACCATCAACATCATCAGAATGGAAGTCAACCTTTATTTCACCACTTTCATCATCTGGGAATGCGTATTTTAAACAGTTGGATATCAGTTCTGTTAAAATGAGTCCCAGGGGAATGGCGGTGTTTATATCCAGCATAACCTCATCCACATTAACACTCATCTTCACCCGTTCAGGATCAGTAGCATAGCTGTAGAAAAGGTTGTTGGCCAGGGTGGTAATGTATTCACTGAATTCTATCCGTTTAAGATCGCTGGACTGGTAAAGGCTTTCATGGATCATAGCCATAGACTTGGCACGGTTTTGACTATCTTTAAAAATATCCCTCGCATCTGTATCTTTAATATACCGTGATTGTAGGTTAAGAAGACTCTGGATAACCATTAGATTATTTTTAACACGGTGGTGGATCTCCTTCATCATCAGATCCTTTTCTTTTAATGAATTTTTCAGTTCTTCCTCCAGTTTTTTCCGCTGGCTAATATCCCTGGCCACGATCTGAACCGCCCGCTGACCATTATAGTTTATTGGGGCATCCCCCACTTCAATATCCTTAAGTTGACCATCGAGGGATATAATTTTTTCTTCAATGAAATCTAAAGTTTTATTTTCAACAAAAACTTCATGTAAACGTTTTTTACCAGCTTCCACCGAATCAGGAGAGTAAAAACTGAAAAGATTTTTATCTAAAAGATCTTGAGGATTCTCCATGCCAAATATGGTGGCGGAAGCCTTGTTGGCGAAAACGATTTTCTCACCCATAACCACCAGAATAGCATCGGGTGAAAGTTCAGATAAATTTTTATAACGTTCTTCACTGTCAATATAATCTTTTTCAGCTCTTTTAAGTTTACTTATATCCTGGATTGTTAATAATCGTCCTTTAAATTCATTTTTATCATAGAGGAATGTGATCTGCATTCTAAGCCATAGGTTGAATGGATCACCTATATATATTGTTTTTTCTTCACCAGCTTTATGATAGAACTCTTTTAATTCAGGGAATTTATCCAGTAAGTCTGTTGCCTGTTTCCCCACATCATCTTCAGTTATTCCAATCATTTCCGCAGCAGGGTTAACATCAATTAATATACCGTTGGCATCAAAAACCATGAACCCATTTTTTATTGTTTCGAAGAGTTTTTCGTAGGCAATGGGCCTTATACCCAGTAAAGAAAATTTAAAAATTGATACTGCTAGTAGTAGTCCGGAAATAGTTAACCCAAATGGAGTTATATCCAGTCCAGGGATGCCCAGTATATCCGTGTTGTACAGGACACTGAAAAATAGGGGTATCACCCCACTTATGATCAGGATCAATATTTGAGTATGGTATGCCCGGGGAGATTTCATTAAGAGCCTTAACAGGACTACCAGTCCCAAGATTATGAGTATAAAACTGTAGGCAATGTTCACCCAGAATCCCACTCCATGGGCGTAGATTAATAGTGAACCAGTAACATCCGAAACCGGGGTGATACTGGGCCAGATGAGTCCATGTAAATCATTGGTAAATGCTAGGAGGATGATAACAAGGGGTAAAACCATTAACATCCCAATATATCTTGGTTTAAGATATTTTTCGTGTTGTGCATATTCCAATACCACAATAAACCATAAAGGTGCAGCGGTAGCCACTCCAATGTAACTAATTTTTATCCAGAATATTTTGGCCCACATCTGGACACTGAAAAATTCCATGGCAGAACCCAAACACCATAAAAATACAGATAAAGTTAGCAGGGAAAAATAAAAGTATAAATTAGATGAACGCTTCTTTAGGCTGTAAAACGATAAATAAAGAAGTATTATGGCACTAATAAGTAATATAATGCCTAAAATCGAGTGTTCAGCAATCATATATAATTCCTCGGGACCATAATTTTCAAAAGGACATGCATCAAACCATCATCAATCATTAA
The DNA here is from genome assembly GCF_963665055.1 of uncultured Methanobacterium sp. NCBI lineage: Archaea > Methanobacteriati > Methanobacteriota > Methanobacteria > Methanobacteriales > Methanobacteriaceae > Methanobacterium > uncultured Methanobacterium sp. Next base: position 59,033 of record NZ_OY762015.1, on the reverse strand, counting down.
GTACGATCTACTCTTTCTGACTACTAATTAAGATCTATTCCATCTGATTACTATTTATGAATAATTATTGGTTTATAAACTGATTTATTACTGTAGGATAATATTTAGATTTTATTCCATTTGTTTTAATTTGAAATATTAAAAGAAGGAGTTTTAAGAGAATTAAAAATGTGAATTAAATTGAATTAAACTTTTGTGAATTTGATTGTCTAAAAAAATTGGTTTGGTAAAAGAAAAAAATATTAAAAAATTTACTCGGTAATATCGTACAATATTTTACTCGGTAATATCGTACAATATTTTCATGGCCTTGGTGAAGGGAGGGTTACCAGAAGTTAAAAGAACCACCCGTAGGACATCAACAATTTCATCCCGAGTTATATCAAATTCTTTCATGGCACTCATCATCTGCTTCTTCATGGCCCTGTCATCAGAGGCTGCAGCAGTTATTCCCAGGGCGATTAACTTCTGTGTACGATAGTCTAAGACTTTTCCAGAATATGCTGCTTCGTTCAATTCAACTACTGCTTTATAGATATCAGGATAGTCTTTTTTAACATGAGCCATTCCTTTACCATAAAAAACATCTTCTTTCATCTTTTTCCCTCCGAATATACTCTTTATCACCTTTAAAATATGTTATTTTTTTCATATATAAGTTCCGAATTTCCTTAATGCCCAGTTAAAGTGCAAGGAAAATGTGTCTGAAACTTTAAAGAAAATATTAAATAAGATTTGAAAAATTAGAATACACCTAGAACATCATTGAGCATTTAAAAAAAAAATAATTGAGTATCTGAAAACGAATTTAGATGGGGATAGAACTAAAGATTGAAAGAAGGATTAAAAAAGATTATAAAAATGAAAAGAATTTAAAAATTAGTTATTACGAGAATTTTCTATAAAAAATGTTTTTTGTAAAAAAAATAGTTATGGGGATTATAATGGGCCCTTATCAGGGTGTCCTTCTCTCATTCCCATTCCTGCTTCCTTCTCCAGTGCACCTTTCTTGAAGAACATTTTAACCAGGTTCTGGGCGTGTTCACGGGCACGGTTATCTGCCAGGAATTTTAAGTCCTTCTCATCAACCCCTTCATCTTCGTGGACAAATACTTCCAGGATATGGGTGTTAGTCATGAGCTGTGCCTGTATGAGTCCAGTGGATGCTTCGTGGGCACAGGTTTTGTCCATTACCTCCGGCCCGGGCATACCCAGGGCCATAACCACTTCACATCCTTCCTCTTCAATGAGTTTTTTACAGGCCACTGGAAGGTCCTTGACCCCAGGGACTGTTCTTCGGATTATTTTATTATTACCTACGTGTTGTTTTATCTCATTTATGGCAGCAGAGGCCATATCGTAACGGGCAAAAGTAGTATCGCAGATTCCAATTTTCATTTTATCACACTGATGGTTATAAGGTAAGTACGAGTTAAGATTTTTCTCTTTGCATATTGTCTTGTTACTGGCTTTATATGAATATTTTGTAAAAAATAACTAAAAATTATTTAAAAACTATTTTTATTGAAATTTTTAAGTTAAAGATCCCCATTCTCACTGTTTTGATATTATATTTATGAGGAAATAGTAACAATATACATTTGAATATAAATAATTATTTGAAAAGAGTGTCCTAAATGGTTAAATGTAGTAAATGTGGTGCAGATAATGATTCTTACACTGCTTTTTGTCAGGAATGTGGTGAAATAATAATCAACAATAAAAAAAACAATAAAACAGGAAAAGACATTGAAATCGGGATAATCTTTGCAATATTATTATTTATTATTTTTATGTTCCTCCAGTTAAGGATGACTCAATAAGTTTAATAAAGAAGGTAAATATCTTAAATAACTATTTTGAATCAGTTATTCCCCACTGTGATCATAGTAAGGGATGACCTTTATGAGCACCAAGTATAATATTGGGTCTTTAATTACTTCTGTTCATCAATTATCCATCCGATTGAATAAAAAAAATAGCATCCAGAATTTTTTTTAATTAATCAAAATATTTGAAAGATTCTAAAAAAAGGTTAAAAAAAGTATGGTAAAAAAGGTTATAGGTTAACCTATAATCCAAATGATTTCTTTAAAAGTTCCACATTGACGTATCCTGCTCGGAATAGTTCTCCAGTGGTGAGGTCGTTGATTACCACTTCTGCTGGTGCGAACATTCCCTTATCAATCTTGAAGAAGTCGAAATTGGCTTCTTTGAAGACATCGTAGAATGGTTTTCCATATCCATCAGCAGCAGATGATGGTAAATTCTCAGCCAGTGATTTCAGGTCGTCCTTGGTTTCTGATTCAATGAAGTAGTAGGTTCGACCACCGAATAACACTGCATCGTTGGTTTTTCCCATGGCTTTTAAGCCGTCAGGGTCCACAGGAGCTATAGGGGCTATTCCTGCTGCGTGTTTGACCTTGTTAACATCGAAGTGCAGGGCCTCTAGCATCTTGTAGGTTCCGTTTTCTACTACCCTTCCTGCAATCTGGATAGAACCAACCAGGGATGAGGTTGGGGCTACCAGGGCGTAAACATTCTCAGGTGCAACTTTACATTCTTTAGCAACATAATCCATGACATCTGCTCCTGGGAGTTTGTCTGATTCAAGGGTTATGATGGCTAGATCTGCTTCATCCATGTAACCGATTTCTTCATAGGTTTCTTCAGGTTTTAAGGCCAGTGCTCTTGCTGGGCCAGAGCCCAGGGCAAAGAAGTCACCCACACTGACGGACCATCCAGCTTTCTGTGATCCCAGGGTTGAAATAGCGGGCTGGTGTGTTTTTATCTTTACTGAGGGTAGTGCTAAACCTTCAGAGAGGTCTCCAGGGATTGATATTCCCACTTCAGCCAATCCACCAAGACACACAATAGTGTAAAGTTCTCCTGCTTTAAAACTTCCAGTTACATTAACTCCTGCATCTATAACTGTTGAACCGTTTTCCAGTTTGTGAACTGCAATATTAAGGTCGTCTGCATTCTCAATCATTAAGTCTACTGTTTTTTTAGCTTCTAAATTGACACTTACCATCTGATCATCTCCAATGAAAGCAAGATCCAATGGACATTATAAAAATTATCCATTAAATTCCTTTTAATCTACCGGAAGTTTTAAGTTTTTTTATTTGGTTTTCATCTATCTTAAAAAGATATCTTAAAAATATTAATCAAATAATTTTTTAACCCATTAAAACTCGTATTGTACCATAAATCTACATTTTATTGGGATATTAATCATATCTATTAAGCATTAACCTATTCATTAAACCTCAATCCATTTATAAGCCATTAACCTATTCATTAGACCATTAATTATTTATTAAGCTATTAATCTATTTTCTAAACTATTATCTATACTGAGGCCATTAATAAATTCAGTTGATTCATAAATCAACATTTAAACCCTTAATGCCTCTTCAAAGTTCACCTGGTATATGTGGGCACTGATTGAGTGTATAGTAAGACTGCCTACTTCTATTCCCACTTCTCCGGCAACGTAACGGGACAGGTGAGTTAATCCCACTGCGTTGGGGAACCATGCTCCGTAGATATCATGGGAACGCCAGAGTCCAGTGGTGTGAAGTTTCCCTTCCCTTATTTTAAAGTCCACCAGGATCATGCAGGGCACTTCCTCGCTTTGAGTGTCAGTAGGAGGGTCCCATGTGACAGATATGGCTCTTCTGGATTCTTTACAATTTTTAAGACGATTAATTGCTTCTTTTATCTGGTCAACCCCCTCAAAATGTTTCCTTAACCGGTTTCCATAGGTATACACGAATCCCTGTTTATCATCACTCAGGAATTGTTCAGCATATATCTCCAGTTTTTCCCCACTCCAGAAGTATCCATCAGGGATCTCCAGTTCCAGTGGTTGGTTCATGGTGACCACTGTGTTACGAAGTTCCAGTGTTAGGGATCCCCTTTCATCGTTTATTTCAGAACCTTTCTGCATTACCCTCTTAACCAGTGTTTCCCATCCATTTTTTATGGTGGATGTTTTAATCAGGATAGCCATCCAGCTGCCTCCGTCATGTTTTTCAGTTTTTGATAAGCTGCCTCTTCTGGCAGCATACGCATTCCACAGTCTGGGTCAACAATCATGTTTTCTGCTCCAATAATTTCTGCTCCCCTCTCCAGTAAGGTGCGAATTTCCTCTGGACTTTCCACCTTTTCTTTTTTGGTGTCCACACATCCAAAACCAATCTTCTTACCATTAAGATCAGTGCTCTGGAGAATTTCAATGTTTTTTTCTATTCCTGCAAATTCACAGTCAATTATGTCCACCGGGAATTTCAGGAGTTCTCCCAAAACCTGGCTTACATCCCCACAGGCATGCATGGCCAGGGGCACATTCAAGCCATCACAAGCTATTTCTATGGCATGGTAGGCGGTTTTGATATCTGCCATTCCAGTGGAGAGGAATGGTTCATCGAATTGTATCATGGCTGCACCGGCCTTTTCCAGGTATTTAGCTTCACGATTAAGGGCATGTGCCATGTCAAGGATCGCTTTATCACGTTTTTCAATGGTGTAGAATCCATCCATTCGTGATGATAAGACCAGTGTGGTGGGACCAGTGATGATTCCTTTAACACCCCGGGCATCTTCATTGAATTTACCCGCAGATAAAACATTTTTACCAGACCTGAACTCTTCAGACATGTCACTTGCAGTTTTTAAGGCAATTTTAATGTCTTCTGCCCCGATTGAATGGTTTATTGGGAGTATTTTACCTTTGATCTTGGATGTTCCATCCTCCCAGACCATTCCAGTGATTTCCCGGGCGAAAATCTCCACCATGTCCCCCCGTACCTGACCCGTGGATATGATGTTCACACCTGCTTTTACCTGTTGGGTGACAGCAAACTCCACCGCAACATGGTATGGGTCGTAACTTCCCAGAAAAGAGGATAATCTGGAGGAAAATGATGATGGTTCCTGTGGGGATGCAGGGTAACTTCCAACTACCGTAGTTAACATTTAAATCCTCGTTGTATGTTTTTATAATTATAATAGACTTATAATACTTAATAGACTTATTTAATGCCTAATAGTCTTATTTACTATATTCTGATGGTTTTCTTATTTTTTTGTTCCTAAATGTATTTTTTATTCCCTAAATAATATAATCAATCACTGAATATGGCTTTCTCGATATATAAAATCAATTATTATCCGGACTAGAGATTATTTACCCAACTAAGATTACCCACCCAACTAAGATTACCCACCCAACTATTTATGATTTCGACAGGGTTATCACCATATTAAATAAACCTGTGAAAACATAAAATAAAACATAATAAAAATGAGTTATGGAGTTAATTAATAAAACAGGAGGGCATATTGTATGGAATTTGCAGATTGTTTAAAATTCGCCAATGAAAATCCTGTTGCCTGGCTGGCAACTAGTGAGGGTGACCAGCCCCGTGTGAGGGGTATGGGAATGTGGTACGCGGATGAAACTGGTTTTTATTTCCAGACTGCTACCATGAAAGAAATGGTGGGACAGCTTGAGAAAAATGGTAAGGTGGAATTTGCCTTTTACCACCCTGATGAAGCAGTGGGAACCATGCTGAGAGTGGCTGGTGAGATTGAATTCTTGGATGATATTGAAATTAAAAAGAAGGTTTTAGCTGACCGACCCTTTTTAGCTGAGTTTGGTCTCACAGCTGAAGGTCCCGAACTGGTTGTATTCAGGATCTCCAAGGGTGAAGCTCATTTCTGGGACTGGGAAAGTAACATTAAACCAAAAGAGATCATTAAATTTGGGGATTAATGAATTCTAAACTTTTTTTAATTTTTTTCTTTCAGATAATGGATGAATATGGTTTTTTAGACTGTATGCATTCAATATAACTTTTTTTAGATTTATGGCTTTTTTAATTTATAAAAAGAATTCTAAAAATAGTATTTTAACAAAAACAGTAATTAATATTAGTAATTAATGAAAAAAATTAATTGAATAGTAGTTAATGAAAAATAGTAATTACTGAGAACTGTATTTAATGAAAAATAGTAATTACTAGAATAGTAATTAACTAATAATAATATTTAATCTATTTTAACAGCCCTTATCTTCTCCCGTTCCTCAAGAGGAACCGGTACCTCAACTGTTGCTGTTCCATAGCATGGTTTGGTGTAAGGGAGCATTATAGTGCCTTTTTCCTCATTGATACCAATGGGTACTGGGGGTATCCCTATGATGCGGGCTCCCACTATTTTTTCCCCCGGATTGACATGGACCACTTCAGGGGCGTTCTTTTCTATGAAACGAGCACAGTCTTTGAACCCGGATCGTGTCATGTGTATCTCGTAATCTTCGGATTCACGTAGATAAGTGTCAAGGCAAAACATTAGGAATCCTCCGGTTTATCAAGTTCATTTTTCATAGGTTCAACCTTTTTATCCGATTCATCCTTCTTTTTAGGAGTTTCCATCTCATCCTTTGATTCATCAGGGTTTTCCAGTTTTAACAGTGCCCTGTCTAAACGTACTCTGAGGGGTGTGGGGTTGTGGTATGCTCTTGCAGATGCAATATCTGCCTGTGTGTTCTCCCGGACTGTGTTTTCAAAGGAATCCAGTTTTTCCTGATCACGGTGGAATACCAGTGCCAGGCTCTGGGTATTGAGCAGGTGGTAAAAGGTTACAAAGTAGCTTACAGCAGCATCTTTAGCCACGAATCCTAAAAGAAAATCATAATCTCCCTCATTTAATCCATCCAGACATGATTCTATGTCTATCTTGTTCTGTATGTAATATTCTTCAGGATCAGATACTTCCACCAGTTTCTTGGCTGATGGTGTGCTGACCACTGTAACATGGTAACCCATCCCAGTTAACTTATGGGCTGCATAAATCGTCAGGGGAGTTTGTGAAGGTGATTCAGGACATCCTAATAATATAATGGCTTTTTTCATGATGCATTCCTCAATTTTCTTGTTATTTTATTAATTTCTCTTAACCAGTACCACGTGTCCCACCACCAGGGCACTCAGGAGCAGGAAGGTTAAAAGAGCAGTTCCATTAATAGAACGGTTCATTAAAAACAATCCAATTGTTCCCTGGGCAATGAAAGCAGTTAAAGATCCTATCAGCAGGGCTTCTCTTCCCAGGCAACCTTTGTCCCCATTTTCTCGACGTTCGCGGTAGATACGGAGTACTCTAAATCCAGCGTACATTACAAAGATGCACCATCCCAATAAAAATACAAGGAACAGGTACCCGAAGTCGAAAGCCATTCCAAATATGCCCGGAAGCATGTAATCGATAACATCTTTTTTGGTTACCAGTATTCCGTAGAATATGGGGAAAGGTAGGCCGAATAGGGTGATTAAGTTTACGGGTAAGGATATGTATCCATCAGAGCCCCCTAAACAGGCATCACCCCAATAACAGGACCCTAACTGGTGTCCCAGGAGGGTGGTGTTTTTAATTACCATCTGAATACTGGCGGTTGCATAGTTTTCAATCCTGGAAAGTCGCAGCAGTGGGCTGAGCACACTCATGTCCAGCACCCGTGAGAGTACTTCCAGTGATCCAAAAGCAACCAGTGCTGCCACTATAACCAGAGCGATCCTCCGGATAGTGAACACTGATTTCTGGCGGAAAGATTTGGATATTATGAAGAATCCTATAAAAAGTCCGAATAACCATAGTAAAAGGAAAGACCGGTGCATTAACCCTCCAACTATGGTTATAAAGAGTATAATCCCGCCCATGTATATTTGAAGACTTCTTGTGTTTATACCAGACTTTTTCATCATTGGAATAGCAGCCATTATGGTTACCACTGCCAGTAAAGCCAGTGGCCCATAGGGATGGGTAAATTCCGAGTGAGTGAATCCGGGTATGAACAAAAACAGGGCATCTACTCCAAACATTAGGGCAAATCCTGCTGCCACGATCATGGCCAACAGGAGAATCAGGTTCAAACCCATTGGTGCCAGGTTTAATATGAAAATAACCGCCATTTGGATTATGATCGCGATTTCTATTATGTACTGTAGGTGATTCTGAGCAATTAAAGCCATACTATATAATTCCTCCAATTTAGGACTTTATTTACTAAAAGGATAGTTTATATTCTTTAAAAATTCATAAAAAATCATATGATTTATTAAATGCATTAGTTACCTTGAGTTATGAATAATTTTAAATAAATCTGAATATTCATGATGAATATTGTTCTAATGATTTTAATATTCAATAATATTCAACTGATTAATTTCAACTAACTAATTAATTTCAATTAATATTAATTTAGTTTTTATAATATCTCCTTCATTATATTAACTTTACAATCCGTATTTTTATATACTTATAAGGCATGTATTTAAAAGCTTTTGTGAAAGATCATCTGACATTGAAATAATATCCCATACATTCCAGGATTTATTATAATCTTTAATACCGGCAATAACGCCGGTTTACATAGTTATATCCAGTTTAATACGAAATACTTACCACCCAATAAAATTTTTAACCACTAATAAAATTTTAAAATTAATCAGGAAAAAAATACTGGCAAAAAATTTCTATTAACCTTCTTTCTCCTTAATCTTACATTCTATTTCAACAAGTAATACTTTTCCTGGTATGAAACAGCATTAAGTTTAAATACCGGAAAAGATAAGTGTAGTAGAGGGCTGGTAGCTCAGGTTGGTAGAGCGTCGCCTTGGCATGGCGGAGGCCCCGGGTTCAAATCCCGGCCAGTCCATTAATTAAAGGCTTAATTTTTTTTTTGACTGAATTATATTTACAATTCCAATTCTTAATTATTATAAATTAATTATATTTTCAATTACAGTTCTTAATTATTTTATTTAATATATTTTCAATTTATTTTCAAAGAATTATATTCCATTAAATAAATTCCACTAGAAATAAAATCGGTAAATTCCACTAGAAATACAAGCTGATTTATTAAAATTAAGGTGCTAATTCTTTAGTTAATGGTGCAATTATTCAGGAGTTTCCCATACGTCTTACCTGAAAATAAGTCGTATTCCACTTAATTTGAAATGAAAAGTACAAATTAGGCATGAAAAAAAATCATGGAAAAGAATTAAAAATAGATTTAAATTAAAATTTATTTGTTTTCACCATTTGCAGCCTGGTAAATACGGTCAATGATGATCCCAAACAGGTCGTCATTTGAAAGTTCAGAGTGGTGGTGGTCATCATTTAGAAGTTCCTTTGCCATTCCAACTATTTCTTCAGCACGTGTGGAACGTTTCATAAGACCCTTTTTGATGTAGTAAGAATCCACAGAAAGTAATTTACCCGGATAACAAGATATCACTGGTGTTCCTAGAAGAGCAGCTTCACGGTTCATGGTTCCACCAGCACCTATCACCAGGTCACATGCTTTCATAAGACTAAAAGTGTCCACAGGAGGCTTTATTAAAGTGATCTTGTCATCGTTTTCAAAGATCTGTTGCTGTTCCCTGAAGCGCGGTATCACCAGAATGTTGGCCTGATCCTCCAGAGCTTCAACTATGGGAGATAGGACAGTTTTCCTACAATCTGCATCTAAATAGGAAGCTAATGCAGGTTCTGGCCTCATAAGTATAGTTTTTTCCTTTTCCAAGTCTAATTTTAGGTCCTCAAATATGTGGGGATTGTACTGGAAGTCCACCAGATGAGTGATCTCTGATGTGCCATTGTAAGGGAGCAAGTGGTCAGGATCTGCACCACAACGAACCACTGATTCTTTTTCAATCACTTCCGGGAGGACAATGGTATCACAAAGAGATAAAGTTAATTTATTAGCAGCTATGGCATGTTCATTATCCAGAACATAAACGCTGGGAATATTTAAACCATATGCAACACGGGGAAGCTCAATAGAGTGTTTAGAAACAGCTACATCTGGTTTTTCCCTGCTTATAATTTGGGAAAGCTCGTAAGCCCTCTGTGTACTTCGGATGAGCTTTTCTTCCAGACTCACTCCATGCCATCCCACCAGGTGGTAATCGATCCCAAACAAATCCAGAAGTCTGTGCACATCACCAAAACGGCGGGCAGTTATAAAAACTTCTTCACCCTGTTCCTCTAGGTAGCGGATTATACTGTGGAAAAACCGCACATGAGGAGAGTTAACTATGTCAATCCATACCTTCAACCCATCACCAGCTCGTTAATTTTAACTCTAAATTGATTTTTTTAATCAATTGTCGTTTATGAAGGCATTAATAGCCCCAATAACATCTTCAAAACCGGTTCCAGTTTTAAGACTGGTTTTGATAACCTGTACTTCTGGGTTTAGTTCCTTAACATCACTAACCATTTTGTCATCATCTGCACCCACTGCTTCAGCCAGGTCCACCTTGTTGATGACCACCAGGTCTGCATCCTGGAAGATCAATGGGTGTTTCTCCACAGTGTCATCTCCTTCAGTAACACTGATTACCACCATTCGCATGTGACTGCCCAGGTCAAAATCCACTGGACAGATAAGGTTACCCACATTTTCAATGAATAAAACGTCAATATCTTCCAGGGGCATGTCATGCAGTGCGTGTTCTACCAGGTGCGCATCTAAATGGCACTCTTTACCAGTGTTTAGTCCTACCACAGGCACGTCATGTTTTTCAAACCGACCTGCATCGTATTTACTGATAACATCCCCTGCAATAACACCGATCTTGTAGTCAACTGCATCTATTATGGCTTCAATGAGGGATGTTTTCCCGGATCCTATGGCTCCCACCACATCCACTGAAAAAACTCGGTCTTTGTCCAGTATTCTCTGATTTTTACGGGCCAGTTTACGGTTGGCCACCATTATATCGTGTTGAACTTCCACTTCTGCAACTTTATGCATCCTCATCACTCTTTTCTATTTTAATAGTTTTAACATTACATTCCTTTCCAGTTAAGATTTCCACATTCCTTTCCCCGCACTCTGGACATAATACTATGGCCAAGTAATGGTCTGAACCATCAGTATTTGCCAGTCCTGTGAATTCACAACTACGACAGTTAATTTCCACTGGAACATCTTCAATTATGATTTCTGCGTTTTCAAGGAGTGTGTCCTCTACTATGACATCTAATAAGAATTTTAACTGCTCAGGATTTAGCATGGTGAGCATTCCCACTTCGATAGTGACTTCTACTACCTCTGTGGCATTATTTTTCTCTGCAGCATCTAGTACTGTGTCCACTATGGCCTGGGCCATGGATAATTCATGCATTGGACTACCTCTCTAAGCTTGTATTTAACCTATGTTATGGGAAGCTTATTAATAAAGTTAACAAATAATTAAAAGTGAAACTAAAAAACTGGCAGCTTCTTCTCATGGCAATAATAGTCCGAGAAGTAAAAATAAGCTATTTGAAATCTTTAGTAATATATTAATTAAGTTTTGGTGATTTTAATGATAATCGGAGGATCCTCTTCCCAGAAATTAGCCGCAAACATTGCCCGAGAGATGGATGATGTACTTTGTCCCATTGAAAGTCGAAAATTCCCTGATGGAGAACGCTACGTAAGAATTAAAGGAGATGTGGAAGATGGGGTGGTGGTGGTGCAATCCACAGGTTACCCCCAGGATGAAAACCTCATGGAACTCTTCCTGATATTAAAAACCATTAGTAACATGGGCATCACTGACATCCGTACCGTGATCCCTTATTTTGGTTATGGAAGACAGGAAAAAAGTTTTAATTATGGGGAAGCTGTATCTGCAGAGGTGGTCTGTCAGCTAATAGAATTTGCTGGGGCCAGTTCAGTCTACAGTATAAACCTCCATGAGCAAAGCATCTGTGATCTTTTCAAGATCCCAGCCTATAATCTGTCAGCCATGCCTGCAATTGCTAATTACGTGGAAAATAATGTGGAAGATCCAGTAATCGTGGCTCCAGATAAGGGTGCCCTGGGTTTTGCCCAGGAAGTTGCAAACATACTTAACTGTGAATCAGATTATCTGGAGAAAGTACGCCTGTCCCCTGAAAAAGTGGAAACCAAACCCAAAAACCTGGATGTTGAGGGAAGGGACGCAGTTATAATTGATGATATCATCAGCACTGGTGGAACCATTGTCAATGCCTGCGGTATCCTGAAAGAACATAATGCCAATAAGATTGTGGTAAGCTGTGTGCATCCAGTACTGGTGGGTGATGCTTTGCTTAAGATATTCGCCGCCGGAGCAGATGATGTGGTGGGTAGTGACACCCTTAAATCTGAAGTGAGTAATGTTTCTGTGGCAAGTATAGTAGCTGATGCATTGAACAAATGATAAATAAATATAATGCATTATCGAGAAAATAATAAATTGAGGAAAGTCTGAGGAAAGTTGTAGGGGTTATTCCGGTAGAATATCTACATATTCCCCAATATTATCCCACTCCTCAAATATCCATTAATACACTCCCGTTGAATCAGTTTTACATACTACTACATAATATTCAGGAGATAAAGAAGCTTATGGTGGAACAAAATACAAACTGGACCCCGGTACTCATAGGAATTGTTGTAACTGTGATTATTGGGCTGATTGGAATATTCATACCATTTTTAGGTGTTTTAGCCCCAATTATTGGTGGTTTTGTTGCAGCATATCTGGTGGGAGGAGATTACAAGGATGGTGCAGTTAATGGAGGTATTGCGGGTGCAGGTGGTGGAGCTCTCCTTGGATTCGTATTATTAGGTGCTTTCACCGCGATCATTGGTGGCCTGGCAATGGGCTTTATTTTCGGCTTAATACTGGGAATTATCGGGGGAGTAATTGGAGTAGTAACTAAAGACCGGTTTAATTAAACAGGAGTGAGGAACAATGGTGAATTGGACAGCAGTGGCTATTGGTTTCGTGGTAACAATTGTACTTGAAACAATTGGGATTATGTTCATATCATTAGATACAGCAGTTTCTGCATTTATAAGCGTTTTTGCACCAATAATTGGTGGTCTTTTAGCTGCTTATTGGGGCACTGCAACCTATAAAGAAGGTATTGTTAATGGAGGTCTTGCAGGAGGACTGGGTTCTTTATTGGCTGCCATTATATTCATTCCCGGAACTCTAACATTTATTGCAGAAAATGCAGTTATCAGTTTTATCAGTAGCGCAATACTGGGAATTATAGGTGGTTTAGTAGGAATATTAGCCAAAGGGAAACCACAAGGAAAAGAAACCCCTCCGCAAAAACCAGATACCTGATCCCAACAATACTAGATCCAGTGAAAATTAACAAATTTCAACTTAAATTTTCTATTTCTATTTTTCATTATCCCATATACCTCATTATACCCCATTATGTCTTATTATACTCCATTATACCTTATATGTCCTATATGTCCTATTGATCCAGTTTTTTATATTATTCTATTTTAAAATTACATTCAAGCTTACTACTACTCAATGACAACACATTCACAGAATACACTAAATGACCAAAATACTTCAATAACCAACATACTTCCATGACAATAGATCCACTGCCAACATATTCTCAGATTACTGGTCGCTTATCTTGCAGAGAATCCAAAAATTATATTATAAAACATTGCTCACAATAAATATATGGAGGGGTTGTCTTGATGAAACCATTTTTTAGGGACAATATGTGTATGGGGAATACCAAACAGGAACTTTTCTTTGAAACACGTTTTTTGGTATGTTTTATAGAAAACCATTTGCTGAATTTCTCATTCCCATCCTTTCAATTAACAAATTTAATTATTTTTTATCACAATCACCATCTTTTTCCGCACCCAATAAACGTAAGTCATCTCCTTTTCAAACCTGCTCATTTCCTTCTCAAATCAAGTACAGTTCCGGTTTATATCCAGCAATTTATTTCCTTGGAGGCAAAACATGACCCCCAGTACAGTTGATAAAAATAAAGTTGATAAAGAAATTTTAGCTTCCTTAAAGTTCAAAGCAGAGCTAAAATTACTCCCCATAGTTCTACGTGCTGTGCGGGATGTTGCCTGTAGATATGGTCTGGATGAAGTTTCAATAAGGGATTTAGAACTGGCAACAGAGGAAGCTTGTCACAACGTTATAGAACACGCCTACGAACCGGGTGAAGAAGGATACTATAAGGTGAAAATTCATCGCGAACCCACCTGTTTTCGTATTACAGTGAGGGATGAGGGAATGCCCTTCAATCTCCAGCGTTTAAATGAGGATGAACCCTCAGATATTGGTGTTAAGTTAATGCGGGCCTGTACTGATGAAATTAGAAGTAAATATTTAGGAAAAAGGGGTAAAGTAGTGGAACTGGTTAAAAACTTCCCTTTTGAGACCGTAGTTGATGTTGAACCATCCTCTGTAATTAGCCAGCCCAGTAACGTGGATCTGGCACCGAAATCTGAAAAAGTAAATTTGCGACTGATGCGTTCTGATGAAACCGTGTCCCTGGCAAGATTGATATACCGGGTTTATGGTTACACCTATCCCCATGAAGATATTTACTACCCTGAAAAATTCGCATCCCTCATAGAATCTGGACTGGTAACTTCCTGTGTGGCGGTAAATGAGGAGGATGAGATTGTAGGACATCTGGGAGTTTTCTTGGAAACACCGGAAGATCATGTGGGTGAATCTGCTCTGGCTGCAGTAGACCCGCGTTATAGGGGAAGAGGACTGTTTCCCCGGATGAAAAAGATGATGATGGAAGAAGTGGCATCCCAAGGCATTCTCGGTCTTTACAGTAGAGCAGTGACTGTTCATGTGGCATCCCAAAAATCCAACGTTAAAATGGGTGCCAAGGAAACTGGCTTTGTGCTGGCACATTCTCCTCCCACTGCCATTTTTAAGAAAATGAAAACTGAAATAGCAGATATCCGGCGTACTGTAGCCCTTTTCTATGTACCGGTGGTTCCTGACAGGGAGCAGACTGTTTTTTTACCACACCCTCATCAGATGATCATCAGCAAAATCTACCAGCACGCAAAATTACCGCGTGTTTTCAAAAAAGCTGATCCTGATACTGTTGATCTGGCTCCCCATTCCCATATCCACTCTCATGTTTTACCTGAAATGGCCAGTGCATTTTTGAGAGTGAAAGAATTCGGAGTGGACTTCCTTGATGAACTACGACTCCATGTTCGGGACTTGAAAGAGCAGAAAATTGAGCTCATAGTGCTGGATCTGCCTCTGAAGGATCAGGGCACTGCTACGTTGTACCCCCAAATTGAGAAAATTGGTTTTTTCTTCTGTGGTATCATGCCAGAATACCTGGATGGAGATAGCATCCGCCTGCAGTACCTTAACAATGTGGCCTTTGATCCTGAAAGCGTGGATGTTTATTCAGAATTTGCCCATGAAATATTCGATTATGTGGTGGCTGAATGGAGGAAACATTACTAACAAAGAAATTATAAGATTAAAATTGATTATAAAACTAAAAACATGAGATTAAGGAAGTAGAGATTAGCAGAATGAAAAATAATGGAATGTGAAATTTGAAGGAATTAATCAAACTTCCCAATAATAATAAGCAGGTTGAAATGTAGGGGATGGTGTGGAAATGGAAATCACAACAAAAACAGTTAATGATGTGGAAATAGTGTTCTTAAATGGTAGGTTGGATGCCTATAATTCCAATCTGGTTGAAAAAAAGTTGGATGAACTTATTGATTCAGGTAAAATTAAAATGGTAGCTGATCTTTCAGGAGTAAAATATATAAGCAGTTCAGGACTAAGGGTGATGCTTTCATCCCTTAAAAAGTTGAACAAACTGGGAGGCACTCTTAAACTATCATCCCTGCAACCCTATGTTACGGAAATCTTTGAAATTGCTGGTTTTACGCAACTCTTCCAGATTTACGATGGGGAGGAGGAAGCCATCGCTAGTTTCTAAACATTCAATGATTAAATTAAGCTGATTAAATTAAATATAAAAACTGAACTCAAGAATTAAAATGGGATTATGGTAAAAATAATCTGAAAAAAAATTAACTCCTGTAAAAAATTAAAATAAGATTTCTATGGAAACCCTGAGCATAATCCTTTTTACTGATCTGATAGAGAAAGTCTGCGTTATCTTTGTCATGGCTTACCTCCTGACCCGTCTGAAATATTTCACCGAAGTCCTTGATGGTAAATTAACCATTAAAAATCAGATAATACTCATTTTAATATTTGGTGGCATATCCATCTACGGATCATATTCAGGGGTGGATATATTTGGGGCAATTGCCAATGTACGTGATCTGGGCCCTATGGTAGCTGGACTGGTTGGAGGGCCAATTGTAGGTTTAGGAGCCGGGTTAATAGGCGGTTTACATCGCATGACCATGGATGGATTCACCTCCATTCCCTGTTCATTATCCACCATCCTGGCCGGACTGTTTGCAGGTATTATCTACCTCGCCAACCGAAAACGTTTCATTGGCATCTGGGGGGCAGTTTTATTCTCAATTTTATTTGAAACATTCCACATGATCCTGGTACTTATAATTGCATCACCATATGCCCAGGCCCTGCAAGTGGTTGAAAGCCTTTACATCCCCATGATACTGGCCAATGCAGTGGGAATGTTCATTTTTGCTTTTATGATAACCAACCTCATAAAGGAACGTAAAACTAAAAGAGAACGTGACAAACTCTCAGCTCAACTTGAAAGAAGAAAAAAAGAGCTGGAAATAGCTAAACAAATTCAGGAAAGTTTCCTACCCCATACCATACCATTTATTGAAAATTATGACCTAGCTGCCAGCAGCATACCAGCACAGGAGGTTGGGGGTGACTTCTATGATTTCATACCCATTTCCAAGGAACAAACCGGCCTTACCATTGGTGATGTTTCGGGTAAAGGAATACCTGCAGCCCTTTTCATGGCATTTTCACGCACACTCCTCCGGGCCAAAGCTTGCCGCAACCCTGGAGTGGGAAGGATGATAGAAAGTGTTAATAACTTCATTAATGAAGAACCCCATTCTAACATGTTTGTAACCCTGTTTTACAGTATCCTGGATAGTTCCCATAACAAACTCACCTTTGTAAATGCAGGTCATAACCCCCCACTCCTTTTAAGAAATGAAAACGAGGAAATTCTCCGATTAAGTACTGGGGGTGTTGTTTTAGGAGCTATGAAGGGTCTTAAAATGGCTGAAAAAACTATAGATCTCTGTCCAGGGGATCTTCTGGTTTTATACACCGATGGAGTTACTGAGGCCATTAACCGGCAGGAAGATCAGTTCGGTGAGGAACGATTGATTAAAATTATAATGGATAATCAGGATCTGTCTTCTGATGATCTGAAGAATCTTATTATTGATCAGGTTTATGATTTTGCCTCTGGCACACCCCAGGCCGATGATATCACCCTTATGGTCCTGAGAAGGATGTTATGATCTTGAAAGAGAGGACCTACATAAGATGATATGGTCTTAGAGATGATATCCACAGAAGATAATGGACCCTAAGGTGAATTATGACCTGAAAGAATGATAATCTACAGAAAATGATTAGACCCTAAGGAGAATTATAAACTGAGAAATAATTTACAGAAGATGATTAGATCTTGAGGAGGATTTGGGAATGGATGATGAATTCAAACTTCAGGTAAAAGCAGATCTAGAGAACTTGTCCATTATAGCTGATTTTACCACTGAAAGTGCCAGTAAACTGGGTTTAAATGAAAAAAGTGCATTTCAACTCCAACTAGCAGTGGATGAAGCTGCATCCAACATCATTCTGCATGGTTACACCCACCGAACCGGCCCCATTCAACTCACCATCTGTAAAGAAAATAATAACATTATAATAATGATAGAAGACAGAGGCGAACCTTTCAATCCCCTTAAAGTTGATAAACCAGATTTAGGAGCACCTCTTGAAGAAAGATCTCCAGGGGGTTTGGGCATTCATTTCCTTAAAACAATGACTGACAGTGTTCATTACCAGTTTAAAGATGGAAAGAATATTCTTACCCTGGTTAAAACTCTGGATTAAATAATTAGAATGGAATATAGTATTAAATTGAAGAATTAAATTGAAGAATAGAAAAAAATTAGAATAACATGAAAATAGAAGAGTGAAAATAAGAAGAGTTTAAAAATGTTACATCTTCTTATTTGCGGGTTCCATGTTTATTCTGAGTCCCTTTATTCCTTTTCTCTGCAGGGCACCGACAACTTCACGTGCGTGTTGCTTGGGAAGTTCCACAAAGGAGAACTTATCCAGTACATCAATACGTCCAATGCTGGTTGAAGATAATCCTGATACTTCCCCAATTGCTTTTACTATATCTTTAGCTTTGACTTTCTGTTTACGGCCAACGTTAACGAAGAATCTAACCATTCCTGGTTGTGCTCCAGTGTCATCATATTTAGAATCACTGGGAGCAGATTCATCCTTTCCTCCCACGTACATCTTCAGTAAGGCAGCAGCTATGTCCACTGAGCTGTAATCTTCTTCCATTAATCTTTCGATCAGGTGAATCTCGCGATCCATATCCCCTTTATCCATCTCTTTTTTAAGTCTTTCCAGGAACAAGTCTCTTTTAACTTCTTCCACTTCACTTAAAGAGGGGATCTTGTGTTGTTCAATTCGGACTTTAGTGTATCGCTGGATATCCCTTAACTGGTAGATTTCTTTTCCAGATGCAAAGGTAAATGCTTGTCCGGTTTTACCGGCACGGCCGGTTCGACCTATTCTGTGGACGTAGTATTCCTCATTGTTAGGCACATCGTAGTTAAATACTGCTTCTACATCATCCACATCTATTCCCCTGGCTGCAACGTCAGTAGCTACTAAAATTTCTATTTGACCCTTTCGGAACTTGTTCATGACCCTGTCCCTCTGGTTCTGACTCATATCTCCATGCAGTCCATCTGCAAAGTATCCTCTTGTCTGCAGGTTACTCACCAGGCGGTCAACTCTTCTTTTGGTGTTACAGAATACAAGGGCCAGTTTTAGATTGTGCATATCTATAAGTCGGGTTAATAAATCCAGTTTCATCTGTTCTTTAACTTCAAAGTAGATCTGCTGGATTTCAGGTACTGTGATTTCTTGGTGAGCTACTTTGAGCATTTCAGGATTGTTCTGGTATTTTCGGGTTATTCCCAGAATCTGACGGGACATAGTGGCCGAGAAAAGTAACATCTGTCTTTCTTGATGTATGTGTTCCAGTACGAATTCTATATCATCTCTAAAACCCATGTCCAGCATTTCATCTGCTTCATCCAGGATGATCATCTTAACCTGGTCCATACGTAGGGTGCGACGGTGAATATGGTCCATTACCCTTCCAGGGGTCCCGATGATGATCTGAACACCTCTTTTTAGGGCTTTAATTTGCCTTTCAATGGGTTGTCCTCCGTAAACCGGTAAGACTGATGTTTTCTTATATTTAGATAACTTTTTAATTTCTTCTGCCACTTGAATGGCTAGTTCTCTGGTGGGGCAGAGTATAATTGCCTGCACACCTTTAACTGTGGGGTCCAGTTTCTCCAGAACAGGTATTCCAAATGCTGCTGTTTTACCAGTTCCGGTTTGTGCCTGACCTATAACGTCTTTCCCATCTAATATTGGAGGTAATGCCAGTGATTGTATGGGTGTTGCTTCTTCAAATCCCATATCTGCAATAGCTCGTTTCATTTCAGGGGATAATTTCAAATCTTCAAATAATAAACTTTCCATGGTATCTTCCTTATTCTATCGTCCTTTTTGTTGTAATTTTCCTTGCTATATCAAGTAAAATATTCTATTAAGAAATATTCTAAATTAATTTAACAAATCATGCAAGTAAAATCAGACCATCTAATTATTACGCTATAAAATTAGTATTTAAAAATAGCCGAAATAATCAAGAACATCCATATTTACTTTTCTGTATATAGATTATGTTGCTATCATCATTTATAGTAATCTATTTCTAATATTTCCAGTATTAAATTTATTTTCCTATCTAAAAACAGTTAAAAAAAAACATTTTCCGTAATAAGAATTTATAAAAAAAATCAAAAAAGGGGGAATTAATCCCCACTAAAAAACCAGTTTAATTCCGATTTTTTATTCCGTTAATGAGTTGCAGGTTTTTGCAGGATTCCATGGGGTACCATGTCTGTGATCTTTTGCATTTTATCCATGAGACCTTTTTTACCCTTTCCACTAAGGGTGTGTTCCAGGACCTCACTTAAAGTCTCAATTGGAACTATCTCAATCTTATCACGGTACCGTTCCTCTATAAGGACATCTTCCATGTTAGACTTTGGAATTAGCACTTTGCGTATTCCTGCCTCTGCTGCAGCTTCGATCTTACCGGTAACTCCACCTACAGGTAGCACATCACCACGAATACTTAAAGATCCGGTTAAAGCTACTGATTGGTCGACTGGTATGTTTTCCAGTGCAGAAACAACTGCAGTGGCCACGGATACACTGGCACTGTCACCTTCCACTCCTTCATAGGACTGGAGGAACTGGATGTGTATATCGTAATTGGAAATATCAGTTCCAGTGTGTTTCTTAACCAGTGCACTTACGTTTTGCACTGCTTCCCTGGCGATCTCACCAAGTTTTCCAGTAGCGATAATTTTACCTTCATCTTTACTCTGAGCTGGTGCTGCTTCGGCAGCTATGGGCATTATAATACCACTACGGTCACCGATTATGGCAAGGCCGTTGACTTTACCCACTTCTCCACCTTCAGATTTGAAGACCCGGTAGCGTTTCTTCTGGACAATGTAACGATCAGCGATTTGCTGTTCCAGGGTTCTGGCCAGTTTTTTAGCGCTGAGCACATGATCTACTGTAACGTGGTCTGCCTTTTCTCCCTTGGCTATGTCTCCAGCAGCCCTTACCAGACCACCAAGATCCCTTAGTTTTAGGGTTAAGGCGTCTTTTTTACCAGCACGACGCTGGGCTTCATGAATTATCTCAGCGATGGCCTCTTTACTGAAATGAGGGATACGTCCGTCTTTTTTAACTTCCTGAGCCACAAACTGGACCAGTTTGTCCCGGTTTTCCTCAGTATCCTTCATGGAGTCCTTCATGAATACTTCATAACCGTAACCCCTGATCCTGCTTCTGAGTGCAGGGTGCATTCCTTCAAGGACATGCAGGTTTCCAGAAGCCACCAGCACAAAGTCACAGGGAACTTCCTGGGAACGAACCATTGCCCCACTACTGGTCTCGCTCTGACCAGTAATCTGGTATTTCTTCTCCTGCATGGCAGTTAGAAGTTCTTGCTGAGTTTTCATCTGCAAAGAGCCGATTTCATCAACGTAAAGCACTCCTTTGTTAGCCTTGTGGATCATACCCGCTTCTACCCGTTCATGGGCAGGGGTTCCTAATCCACCAGATTGGTATGGGTCGTGCCTAACATCACCTAATAAAGCTCCGGCATGGGCTCCGGTGGCATCCACGAATGGAGCCATGTTTCTTTTGTTATTGTTAATGAGAAGTTTAGGCACCATTACAGTACTGCGTGGTTTCATCTGCTGCAGGGCAAGGAATACTATACCTGCAGCTATGATTGCTGCCAGGAACTGCTGCATAACAAAACCAATAACCAGGATCAGGCTGATTATGGCAATCATGAACATGTTTTTACGTTCTTCCTGTCCTTTGGCCTTGACCTTGTAGTTGGTCACCACATTTTTTCCCTCACCCGCAGGCATTACACCTATCAGGGGGTTCTGGTTGTCTTCCATATTGGGATATACCAATATATCCTGAAGTTCTTCAGGGGGAAGTAGTTCAGCCATTCCTTTGGCAAGCATGGATTTACCAACACCGGGTTCTCCAATTAGAAGAACATTACGGCGCTGTTTAGCTGCCTTTTTTACTGTTTCCACGGCCTCTTCCTGGCCGATGATCTGATCTATGATCCTGTCAGGTACCTCAATGTCACTTGAAGTTTTGTAATCGCGAATTTGAGGGGTTTCATCTCCTGAAACCTCAGAATTTGGGTTATAATTTGCCATAGGCTTTTGTAACCTCCATAATTTTAGATTTATAAAAAATCAACCTGTTTTTATAATAAGATATACTCTAATGACTATAGTAAAACTTATATAAGAACATTTGCTTTAGTGCATCAAATATGATTTTTTTATGACATATAAAAGTTTCTGATTATAAAGAGTGCCTTAATATTAAAAAATTATTATAAATAATTTGAATCTCAAGTTAAATTACTTGCATTATTATATTGCTTCATATAAGATTTCATCAAGTTATAAGATAACTTGAAATTCAGGTATTTAAATGTATTCATAAATTCACAATTATTTCATAATAGGATCACTAAATGCAGGATTTACCTGGATGAGTAGAATGAAATTCTCACAACACCTTAAATTCCAGGAATAGTACTAAAAGTGATAAAAATGGTGTCTTCAGATAAAACAAAATACATAATGGTTCAGGGAACTGCTTCAAATGCAGGAAAAAGTGTAGTGGTGGCTGCACTGTGTCGGATGTTCTCCCAGAGAGGATACCGTGTTAGTCCATTCAAATCCCAGAACATGTCCCTGAATTCATTCACCACCCAGGAAAACAGAGAAATAGCCATGGCACAGGTGCTGCAGGCAGAAGCTGCTGGTGTAGAACCCCATCACCATATGAATCCAGTTTTACTCAAACCCAAGGAGGATTTCACATCCCAGGTGATTGTTCATGGAAAACCCGCTGGAGACATGAACTTCTATCATTACCAACATAACTTCCGTGATCAGGCCCTTAAGGCTATAAAAGAGTCTCTGGATGAACTCTCAAATGATTATGACATAATCGTTATGGAAGGAGCCGGATCCCCCGCAGAAATAAACATGCTGGATGTGGATCTGGCCAACATGCAGATCGCCCGCCTGGCTGATGCTGACGTGATTTTAGTAGCAGATATTGATAAGGGAGGAGTTTTCGCATCCATAGCCGGAACATTCCAGTTATTACCCTCTGAAGACCGTCAGAGGATTAAAGGCATCATAATAAACAAGTTCAGAGGTAATCTGGACATTTTAATGCCAGGAATAAGGCAGATCGAAAAGATCGTGGGTGTTCCGGTACTGGGAGTCTTACCCTACGATCCAGGGCTTAAACTTCCTGAAGAAGATTCTGCATCATTATCTGAACGTAAATACCGTAGCAGTGGGAAAATCACAGTGGGAGTGATTAGACTGCCCCGTATTTCCAACTTCACTGATATCGACCCACTGGAATACGAGCCAGAAGTAGGAGTGAAACTCATTGAAATTGGAGAGGAAATAGGTAATGTGGATGCTCTGATTATTCCGGGAACACGCAACAGTATAAGCGACATGGTGGCCCTGGATAAAGCGGGTCTTGCCGATGAAATCAAAAACTTGACTGGTGAAATACCTGTCTTTGGTATCTGTGGAGGATACCAGATGTTAGGCTCAAAAATTATTGATAAATCCCTTAAAGAATCCAATATAGGTAGTGTTAATGGTATGGGAATTCTGGATGTTAAAACCAGCTTTGGAGAAGTTGAAAAGATAATCAGCCAGAGTCAAGGTACTTTAATTGGTAATGAAATATTCAAAAACTCCCAAGGAGAAATTCTGCAGGGATATGAACTCCATGAAGGAGTTTCTAAACTTGGAAAATCCAAACCTCTTCTTAAGGTCATAAAGGGTTGTGGTAACTATCCTCAATCTGGTTTTGACGGGGCCCAGGAGGGTTTAACTGCTGGAACATATTTCCATGGAATTTTCCACAATTTCCGTTTCCGCAGATCATTCACCGACTATCTGAGGGAAGCCCATGGCCTCGAACCCCTTGGTTACCAGGAGGACCATTTCCAAGAGTTGAAAAGATTCTCAATACAGAGGTTATCCGACCTGGTAGAAGATAATTTGGACATGAACCTACTTCAGAACGTGTTAAGTTACGAGATTTAATTTTTTAGGTTAAATTTTATTATCCTTTTTTCCTAAAACTGCTAATTTCTTAAAATGTTCCTTTTCTTGAAATGTTTAATGATATGTTAATGATCATATTCTGTGAAGAAATCTGAAATTAAAAAAAACTATCTTCATTAAAATATCAAAAAAGAATAATATAAAAAAAGAATTTTTGAATGGTTTAAGATTTAATCTAACGATTTTAAATGGTTAAATGGATGAATTGAATATGTATTTATCAATGGATTGAAATTATTTTGGATTGAAATAATTTTAAACAAAAATAGAAGTAACTTTCTTCACGGACCTGCTTTTCACCAGTACCGATACTTTTTCATTTTTCTCCAGAACCCAGTCATCCCGTGGGATGTACATTTCACCATTTTGATGGATGGCTGCAATGATATAATCATCAGTAGGGCTCAAATCACCCACGCGTTTCCCTACAATTCTGGAATTCTCAATGCTTATGTCTAGAAGCTCTGCATTTCCCTTACCAACCACAATTAGATCCGCGATTTTTGGGCGGTTAATCAGTTTTTCCAAGTATCCTGCAGCAGTGAGTTCCGGGCTAATAACATGGTGAATGCCCACTTTTTTAAATGCATCTTCATGATCGGGATTACTTACCCTGGCAATGATCTTGGGAACATCATACTCCTTTACCAGTATGCAGGAGAGTAGGTTAGCCTCATCATGACCGGTAGCAGCAACAAAAACATCAGCATCTGCGATACTCGCCTCTTCGAGTGTTTTTACATCAGTCCCACTTCCACAAATTACCAGAGCATCCAGTTCTACCGCTGCATTTTGGCATAATCCACTGTTACTCTCAATAAGAGCTACATCATTTCCAGATGCCACCAAGTAATTAGCAAGGGTTAAACCAACCCTTCCACCGCCCATTATAACTATGTACATGTTAACACCAATTACAACAAAACCATTAACCAATCAGGAATTATTAACCCAATTCGGTTTAAAAATGATTTTTCAAGTTTAATTACACTTTTTATTTAAATACACATTTTAATACACATTTTTCAAGTTTTTGAGGATTTTTATTATCTTGAATTTTTTTAAGGATTTAATTTTAACTAATTACACTTTTTATTTTTATTTTTTTATGTGATTTACTAATTTTTTAAAGCTATAAATTATTTAGAACTATGAATTATTCATCAAGTATAACCAGGAAACTTAACTAATAACTATTTAAACTATTAAAAAGGATTTTAAGCTACCCCCTGACGTTGAGAGCCAATTCCTAATTCAACTTTTATTGATAGAAATAACTACAATATAAAGATTGCGGCAGATGAAAAATAAATTTAAATGAATTGAAACATACTTAAAATGAATTATAATCATTAAATAATGTTTAAACTAAAATTAGATTAATATTTATTGGTTTTAGGATAAATGTTTTTAGAGTAGTTTACTTTTTAAAAATTAGGGCATTTGTTAAGCTGATTTAAAATATTGTATCCAAACTCAATATTTGCTTAATTTGGTTTTTTACTTTAAAAAATGGGTAATTTAAAAAAAATGAATGGGGAGTGAAAAAAATTATTTTATCACTAAAACAGGGCAGGTTGCAGATCTCACCACTCTTTCTGTGACACTTCCAGGGTATAATCGGTTTAATCCGTGTTTACCAGAAGCACCAATTACCACCAGATCGATCCCTTCTTCTTTAATAATTTTTAATATTTCATCAGCAGGTTTACCCTTTTTAATCAGTGATTGGAACTGAACATTTTTACACGTGCCCTCACATTGACTTTGTTCCAGCTTTTCCGAAAATTTTTTAACCGCCATGTTCCCCTCTTCCTTGAATTGTTCTTCCAAACTCAATTCAAGATCGTGCTGGGGTATGGATTTTAGATAAGATGTATCAATTACATTTAAGACAATTATCTGGGAAATACTCTTTTCAGCAATCCATATAGCATGTTCTCCAGCTTTTTCAGAATATTCCGAGCCATCAGTGGGTAGTAATATTTTTTTATACAGTTTCATCCCTCCATGTTTACTATTGTAATCTTAAGAATTAATATTTAACCCTAATTACCCTAAATTTATTTCTACTAATACTTTTGGATGTATTGATACGATCCCACAAGTTACATACAACATCACATTCAGATCAATCCGAACATGATTGATTGAAAAATGACTAGATTGGAAACATAAACAGATCTAAAAAAACTATTAAATTGAAATTACTGTGTTATCCAATAAATTAAACTAGGCCAAAAAAAATAACTTAAAACCTCCTAAATATTTAAAAAATACAAAATTAAAGCTTAAAATTAATTTATAAATTTTAAATCAATTATTTACCAATATTATGATTATAGAATACATTGAATGATAAAATAAATGATTGAATATTATAAAAATAGATTATATTAGTTAATTTATATTTTTTTAGAGTATTAACCCAATTTATTAAATATTAGTGATAATTTTATTTTTTAACGCATGTATTAGGTTATTAACAACTTATTGATCAACTATAAACTATTTAATAAATTATAAAGGATTTTAAGAATAAATAAATTGTGATAATTCTGTTAAAATGTGTTTTGAGCTTAATTTAAGCCCACAATAATCCTTACTTAAGTTAACACCTACTAAAAACTTCAATGAGATACAGTTGAAAACCTAAACATATAAATAAGATGAACTGAAAAATCAGGGTATGCGGCGTTAGTCCAGCCTGGTTAAGACACTGGCCTGCCACGCCAGCGACCCGGGTTCAAATCCCGGACGCCGCATTGCGGTTGTAGTCTAGTCTGGTTAGGACTTGGGCCTTCCAAGCCTACGACCCGGGTTCAAATCCCGGCAGCCGCACTTTTCTCTTATTTTATGAAGATTATACGATAATTAGTCTATTAAATAACGTTTATCTTATTCTCAAGAGTTATTTCAAAAGCATTTCTATCTGATTTTTTAATTTTAAATTGAGAAATTTCAATTGATTGATTAGATTTCTAATTGAGTAAAATTCGATATTTTTCTAAGTATTGAGATTTTTTCAGGTATATGATTAACCCAGATATACCCAAGAAGATAATGATATGTAAGGATATCCAATAGTGTTACCCGAAACATTGATACCAGAAAGAAAAGATGATGATACCGAAATGTTTCAAGTTACAAAAACGAATAACAGTCATTTTTCTTTTATGCATAATTTAGTCTTTGAGATGAAAAATAAAAACTTTGAGATGAAGAATATTAAAATGGTTTAAAAAATGGTTAAAAAAAAGTATTGGTTAAAAAAAGTATTGCAGTGAAAATAAAAATGGATGGTTTAACTGGGTATTAAAAGTTCTGCTGCTACCATCCTGCAGATATCTGTTTTGGTAATTACTCCCACTGGTTTATGATCTTCAAGTACCAGTAAACCAGATATGTCCGCTCGTAACATTAGGTTAGCTGCATCTTCTATTCCATCATCGGCAGAAATGGTGATGACTTCTTTGGACATTATATCAGTAATCTGTAGTGAAACTACATCTTTGGCTGAAGGTTTGATGGTTCCCAGAACTCCAATAAGATCTGAATAAGAAACCACACCCAAAGGTTCACCATCCTCATCCATAACAAAAAGCCTTCTAACTCCCTCTTTGTACATCTTTTGAAAAGCTTCTGGTGGACGAGTACTTGAAGTAATGGTTATAACATCTTGGTTCATTGCCTCTTTAACTTTCATTTTCTCACCATTATAAAGACATCACGTATCCTCATTTAACTCCAGTTATAGAATATGCATCACATTATTAGTAAACTTTAGTATGGAATACTGAAAGGTAGTATGGAATGGAACATTAAAATAAGGAATACCAATAAATTGATAATAAAACTGAGCTATTTATGACAAGAGTAATGAACAGAAAGTTAACCATATACGAAAGAGCTACAACTTTTGTCTGAAATTTTGATCATGACTAAATTCTGGTCAAAAAAACCATTTAATTAAAAACCTTAAAGAAAAAGCTAATTATTTAAAAAAAGAAAACAAAATAGGGTTAATAAAAGTCAGAAGATTAGTTTCACATCTACTAATTTTAAACCTTAACTAAAAAACTATTGAATCAATAAAAATTGACCAGAATTCAAAGTGAATCTTAATTAGTATGCAAATTTAGTATGAAATAGGTTTTTGAAAATATTTTTTTCGTTCCTGTATTCCAAGATTTAAAGATATTTAATTATAATATGCGCGGAATTAAGATATATTTAACTTTTTTAAGAAAATTGAGCGATCCTTTAAGAAAATCATGTGAAAATACGTGAAAAATTAATTTTACGCTATTTTATTTGGACCATTTCTACTCCTGATCCAAAAATCATTCACAGCCCAGTATGAAGTTATTAAGATTATGATAAGGTTTATATATCAAGATTTATTATATTAAACAAAAAAATGTTCATATCTGACGATTAAAAATTGTTGGTCGCGAACAATATTTTAGGTATTTTGCAAGATTTAAATACCATAAAACTGTAATATAATATTAAATATCCGGAGGGACCCAATTTGATGAGAATAAGCATGTCATTACCCAAAAAGTTGTTAAACGAATTTGATGAAGTATTAAAAGATAGAGGATACCAATCCCGATCTAAAGGTATCAGAGACGCATTAAAAGATTACATCGTCCGATACCAGTGGATGAAAGAAATGGAAGGTGACCGTATAGGAATCATTGCAGTGATCTACGACCACCACTATACAGGAGTTATGGAAGACCTCACTGATATCCAGCACGACTACCGAGAATACATCAACGCCGTTATGCACGTACACATGACTGAAAAATACTGTTTAGAAGTAGTAGTAGTCAAAGGAGACGTAAAATACATCCGTGACCTCACCGAAAAGATCATGAGGCTCAAAGGAGTGGAACACGTTAAACTAACCAGTACTGCCAGTGGACAAAATTAAGACAAAAATAATAATACACTTACTTACTAAGATTAACAGGATGAAAATTACATCCTATCAACAAAACTTGCTATCAGATACCGAGCGGCTGACAGCATTTTACGAAGTAATACATGAAAAATCTAAAGGTGTAATATACGATTTAGGGACTGGTTCAGGAGTACTTAGCTCCTGGGCGGCCCCATTATCTCGTAGAGTATACGCAGTGGAAAAAGATCCGGTTACAGCCAAGATCGCCCAAAAAAACCTTAACGCATTTAAAAATGTTTCCTTGATAGTAAACGATGCCAAATCTATTTCTTTTCCTGAAAAAGCAGATGTGATAATCTGCGAAATGATGGATACTGCTCTAATCGATGAAGACCAGGTCCCAGTTCTTAATTCTGTGCGAAAATATCTCAAAAAAAATGGGAATATCATCCCCTGCGGAGTATTTAATGGATTAGAAGCAATTGATGTGAACATTGCCCACCCCTGTTACTATGAAGAGAAAAGTCCACATCACAGATTAATGAGCGAACTTATCATATATGATAAAATTAATTTTAAAGAATACATAAATCCTGAAATTGATTACAACATCACGGTTCCCATCAATAACAATGGAACAGTCACCGGGATTAAACTCACAACATTCACCCTTTTAACACCTAATTTTATCTGTGGACCAACACCCATGCTTAATCCACCACTTTTAGTTCCCACTAACCGGTTAACTGTGGAAAAAGGAGATGAAATCATTTTAAAATTAAATTATTCCATGGGAGGTGGGTTAGATACTCTTAGAGCATCAGTTAAAACATTTTCTTAAAAATCCAGAGAAAATAGTGATACTGGGAATCGGGAATGATATGAGAGGTGATGATGGTCTGGGATCTATTCTGGCCCAGGAATTATCAATCCTTGAAAACGAAAATATAACTGTATTTGACGGAAAAACTGTGCCAGAAAATTTCACTGGTGCCATGAAAAGAGAAATTCCCAGTCATATCATCCTTTTAGATGCTGTGGAAATGGATAAACCGCCGGGTCACATTAAGTTAGTGTCCAAGGAAGAAATTGCGAACTACAGCATATCCACCCACGCAATGCCCTTATCTTTCTTAATTAAATATTTAGAATCAAGTACCCGTGCTGAAATAATGTTACTGGGAATACAACCGGAGAATATGGATTTAATCTGTGAAATTTCCCCCAAAATCCAGGAAAGCTTAAATTATGTTTTAAAGTTGTTCAAACATGTGCTGAAAAACTTTTAGACTTAAAAACTTTAGATATTACCCATGATATTTACTCCAAACATCAAATTAAAGTTATAATTAAACATACTAAATAATCTGAGTTATAATCTAAACATCTAATTAGACATCTACCTAAATATTTTTGATATGATTTTTGATATGAGATTTATTATTTTGATATATGATTCATTATCATTTAAAATGTGGATTTATTATTTAGTTAAATGAATAACTTATAAAAAACATTATCCAGTACAAAAAATGAGAATATTCGAATAATGTAAAATTCTTATCAATATAACATATTGTAATTTGTAAAACTTTAATTTTATTAGTTGGAAAGCATAACCTTGAAATGGATAACATGTAAATGTTTAACCCACTGATTTTACATAACTCTATTTTATATGAATCAAATATAAGACTATATAAAACTAAAAATAGGCCATAAAATGAAATTACTGTTTATCGGGGCTCGTCTATTTGATGATGTAGCTCTCTACACTAAAAATAAAGGAATAAACACAGTTCTCACTGAATCAAACCCCGAATCACCAAATCTGAATCTGGCGGATTCCCATTACATTGTTCCACGGGGAATGGATCATCCTAAAGAAATTGCCATTAAAGAAGATGTTGATGGAGTAGTCCCACTTATAGGGATTGATGGTCCTCTTTTTGATGTAGCTTTGCTTAAAGAAGAATTGGAAAGAGATTATGGTTTACCTGTAGTGGCATCACCCCCTAATGCAGTTTCAATCTCAGGGGATAAGGTAAAAACCAAAAAATTTCTGGTGGAAAATAATATAAAAACCCCGGAATACAGTTTAATCAACTCTGACCAACAACAGGATTTAAATGAATTTCCTCAGGTTCTTAAACAGGCACAGGGACAGGGTGGTAAAGACATTAAGATCGCATTATCCTGGAGTGACGTGAATGATTACCTGGAACACTACGGCATTGCCTTGGCGGAAAGATTCTTAGATGGAATTGAAATATCCGTGGAAATTCTAAGATGGAATGGGCACTCTGTTCCGTTAGTACCGGTTTATAAAGGTAGAACAACCCTTGACTGCATCCACCCCTTGCATAAAATAAAAAAAGCACCACTTAATGTGGAAAACACAGATACCTATAAACTCAACCATACCATCCAGATGATTGCCCAGAATATAGGGGAATTATTGGGTGTTGAAGGCACATCTGATCTGGATCTAATATTAACTCCTGCAGATAACGAAACATTTGTACTGGAAATTAACACCAGACCCAGTGGAACCCGTTACCTGACTGCAGCATCCTGTGACATATACCCATTACAGGAAATGGTGGATATGGCCACTGGTTCATGGAGTGCTGATCAAGTGGTTAAACGGAAAAAAGAGTATGCTGCCATGGAAATACCAGTGGGAAATTATTCCAGTGATCGTAACAGTTTCCAATTCAGGAAATTTCATGGAGAAAATAGCTGGATAATTCATGGTCCCGAAAACCATCAACGAATAACCATTCGAGGACAAGATGAGGAAAATGCTCTTAAAACTGCGGGAAAACTTAATTTGGATTTGGGAAAATCAAATTAAAGAATAAATCCAATAATAAAAACAATTTGTAGATAGAATATATGTAAACAATCGAATAATCAATTTAATGTTTTGATTAGGATAAATGATCAATCAAATGTTTTAGGATTTGATCGATTACTTAATTAATTTAATTATGATTTGATTATTAAAATTAAGATTAGTGATTTCGGATTACTTTGAAATAATAATCCGGGAAAAAGTTATAATAAATAAACTGATTAAATACAAGTAATCTTTAAAAAGGGTATGGATATATACTTACAATCTAATAATCTGACATTCAATTTGAATACATTCAGTTTGAATAATAATCTTTGAATAATAATCTACATTCAATTTGAATTGATTATGAATGTTTGAGGCATTCATTTTTAAGAGAGTACAATTCTTAGAGTACAATTCTTTAAAATCATACATAATTTCATTGTTATAGAGGTCATTATAAGGTGGTAAATTGAGCAATACAGAAACACTAATTTTAACATTAATTTTAACATTTTTAGCTACAGTAATCTTCACTTACTTCGTTCGTAAGATACTCAAAGATGCAGATGTGACTGACAGTCCCATTGTAACAGAACACAAACATAAAACGGGCACTCCTACCATGGGCGGTCTGGCCATGCTCCTGGGAGCAGCACTGGCTGCAGCAGTTTATTTTAATGAAAAGAATTTGGTACTTACCGTTTTGATCATGTTGAGCTCCGGTTTGGTGGGATTACTGGATGATCTTTTAGGATTGAAGATTAAAGAAGTGCAGAAAGTGGCACGTAACATTTCCACCAATCCCCTAACCATAGGCCGTTTAACTCTTAAACCAGGTGAAGAAGCCAGGGTTGCAACAGAAAAGGCCAGAATTGATCTTCCCGATTTATTAAATGAGGGAAAAGTTGAAATCACCGGAGAAACACCGATAAAAACTGAAGGGAAAGAAAGAGATAAAATACTGGCCCAGATTGTTATTGGAATTTTCCTGGCAGCTACCGGAGCAGTTAGCAGTGCGGTTTTAGGATTTGAAGCAGGAATATTCATCATTCCCGTGGTGATCTTCGGTATTATAGGTTCCATTAACTCAGTGAACCTTATTGATGGAATGGACGGACTTGCTGCAGGTATACTAACCATTGCATCTGCTTCCTGTGCTATTTTTTCAATTATCACCGGAAATCTCACCGCTGCAATGCCTTTTGCAGTTTTAACAGGAGTTTCAGCTGGTTTTTTGGTGTTCAACCATTATCCTGCAAGCATAATCATGGGGGACACTGGTTCCTTTGCACTGGGAGCAGGATACATTACTGCCGGTTTTCTGGGGGATGTTATCTACTTTGCAGTTATTGCTCTGGCCATACCAATCATCTCAGTAATTGTCAGCCTCATGCACCGTTCTCATATCATAAAATTACCAGTTGAACCTTTACATCACACATTAAATTACAAAGGACTCTCTGAAAAAAAGATAATAATCCTTTACTGGTCAATTACCCTTATAATTTGTGTGGCAGCTATTTTAACATACCAATTTATACTTTAATCATGATTTAACTCTGTGGGAATACAATTCAGGAATAGGACATATACAATGAAACAACTTACCACCTCCTATCTGGCTAAAAAATGCCAGGGAGAGTTAATTGGCAATAACCAAGTTATAAGCGGCATATTTAATATTTTAAAGGATGCAAGAAAAGGTGACGCTGTCATAAGGCACTGGATTGATGAAACAGGTGTACAAATAGCCTCAGATAAAGGTGCTTCCTGCATGATAACCCAGGATGCCCGTGGAAACGCAACTGAAACCGCCAAAAAACTTAATTTTCCAATTATTTTAACTGAAAAAATCGAATTGATTAATGCATTTGCCCTTAAGTGGGCCCTTGATACGTACGCCCCCAATACTCTAAGAATAGTGGTAAGTGGAACTAACGGGAAATCCACCACCACCCATATGATACATTCCATTTTAGTAGAAGCAGGTTACACTGCTCACACCAATACTGATTCAGAATCAGAGTTTAACACCCTGATCGATCCCATGGTAGCTAAACAGATTGCCGAGTTTGATGGAAATCTAGATGCTGTTGTTCTAGAGGTTTCAGAGGTTCAGGGATGGGATGACCGGAACATGACCGACCACGCCCATCTCATGACCAGTGCAATTCAACCACAAGTAGTTGTTCTAACCAACGTGGCACTGGACCACATTAGCCTGGTGAATTCACTGGAAAAAGCATCAAAAGAAATTTCAGGCACATTGAACGGATTCAAAGGCGATTATGTGGTTTTAAACTGTGACGATCCCCTGATACGTAACATGCAAAGTCTGGTTCCGCCAGAAAAAAAAGTTATATTATATGGCTCAGGA
This sequence comes from uncultured Methanobacterium sp., assembly GCF_963665055.1. NCBI lineage: Archaea > Methanobacteriati > Methanobacteriota > Methanobacteria > Methanobacteriales > Methanobacteriaceae > Methanobacterium > uncultured Methanobacterium sp. Next base: position 25,051 of record NZ_OY762015.1, on the reverse strand, counting down.
TCCAATGTTGAATTCCGTGATGAAGGAGTCTTCCACGAAGGAAAACTACTCATCCCCCTGGAAGATCTTCCATTTAAAAGTCCTCATTTCATCCAGAACACTCTTGCAGCAGTGAGCACAGCACTTGCTCTTGAAATTAAGCCAGAAATGATCATAAAAGCGGTTAAATCTTACAATCCATTAAAACGCAGGTTCACGGTACTGGGAACTGAGCCACTCATTATCGATGACTTCGCACACAATCCCCAGGGAATAGAAGCCACCATTAAAAGTGCCGCTGATCTGACCTCCGGAAATTTTCATCTGGTTTGTGCCATTAGAGGCTCCAGAGGAAACTCACTTAACAAATTGAATGCTCAGGCTGTTGCTGATTCTGTTAAAAATCTCAGCTGTAACTTAATATTGACAAGTAGCAAGGATGTGGTGGATGATGCTAACTGGGTTAAACCTTCTGAGAAAAAGGTATTTATAGAGGTACTGCAAAAGGAAGGAATCAATTACATCCATTATGAAACTCTGGTAGATGCATTAAAAAAAGCTTTAAAATCATCCCATAAAACTGATACCATACTTCTTATCGGTGCTCAGGGTATGGACCCTGCATCTAATGTTTTAAAAAGTATAACTGTCGAATAAATCATTAAATTTAATCAAATAAATCATTAATCTTAATATTCTAACTTAAATTAAAATGATAAGTCCATGTTTCTATCACCAATGTTCTATCATTATATTATATTCCAATAAAATAAACCCAATTATTTATTCCAATTTAACACTAATAATCCCACTACAATTCATTAACTCTCATTAAAAAAAAGGAATGATTAGGGTTCATCCTTTATTAATCAAATTATTTATAAATGAATTTATTAAGGTCAAATAATAGAAATAACCTTGATAAATTCCCATAAACCCAAAAATCAAATACCATTAAAGGAATACGTTCAAATTGACCCATTGAAATATTTCAGTGATTATAACATGGTATTATTATTTAAATAAATTACAACCATGAATTTACATTTATATTAATTCAAAGAGATAATTAATACTCATAATCAAAGATCAGATGATGAGAAGTATTGATACTTAAAAATAAAGAATAAAGGTATTGACAGATACGTGAAAAGAAATTATAGGAAAAAGTCGGTGTTAAATAAATGAGTACAGATATGGACAAGCATTCATCTGAGGTGGAAAAAATTCCTCAAAAAAGAATGGAAACCTACGGAGTTATTGGTGTCTGTGGAGTTGTGGGTAACCTGGCTGCCAGAGTCCTTATGGATCACGGTCATCATGTAATATGCACTGACATTCATAGTTCCGATAATTGCCCATTCATTTATACTTTAAATGATTATAACACCCAAATTTATCTGGATGAACATCCAGAAGCGTTTTTTAAGTCATCAGATTATATAATCCCACCTCCCAGTCTCAAAAAAACTTCGAAGTTGTTCCACAAGATAAAAGAAAGCTCGGCCCAGCTTATGGAAGTGGAGGATCTCCTGAAGCAGATTACCCCAAATAAACCAGTTATTTGTATCACTGGAACCAACGGGAAAACTACGACCACCACCCTCCTGAAGCACTTCTGTTATAATGCAGGGTTAAAACCAACAGAACATGGTTTCATGACTCTTCAGGGGAATATTGAGTATATCCCACCATTACAATGCAGATTGGATGGGGATATTGCAGTGGTGGAAACTGGTACTGAAGGAAATAAAGGGGATTTGAAGTTTATAATGGACAGATGCCATCCTTCTTGCGGGGTTATAACCAACATAAACCCGGATCACCTGAACAACGGGCATGACTTCATGCATTACAGTCTCATTAAAGGCGAACTCTTAGAAGAGCTTAAGGGTAAAACTGTGGTAGTTAATGGAGATGATCCTGCCATTATGGCACTTATCTCTAGGATGAATTATCAGGGAAAATTGGTAACTTTTGGAGTCGAACATGAAGTTCAGGGTGAAAGTAAGAAGAAATGCTGGTGTGGGGAAGAAATCATACTGCACGAAACAGTTTCAGGAGTAGGATACTATGAGTGTCAGTGTGGTTTAAAACGCACTATTCCGGATTATCTGGCCACAAATATCCGTGGTAACAGTTTTGTTCTACAAACACATGATAAAAAGATTGAAATGGAAATGGGGATCAATGGACTGCACAATGTTTACAATGCCCTGGGAGCCATTGCCGTGGGGCATGAATTGTTGAAAATGCCCCTTGAAGACATTAAAAAATATCTTATAACATTTAAAGGGGTTCCTGGACGTTTAGAATACATTTATGAAAGTGAAAATCTGGATTTAATTGTTGATTACGGGCATAATCCCTCTGGAGTGGAAACAGTACTCAGAGAACTTCATAAAACTTATGATAAACTGGCAGTAGTCATAACCATATCATCAGAATCTGGAAAGAATGGCGATGTGGATATTATAAGGCGAGCAATGTCCAACGCCGATTTTATCATACCTGCCTCTTATTACTCTCGGCTGGCTTCAGAAAAATATATTTCATCTGAAAAGATCATAACACCCTCTGTAGAACCTGAAAAATTCCGTGAGGGAACCCTGGGAGCCACCAAAGAACAAGTCATAGAAGGCTTTAAAAAAGGATTAGAATGTGATGTAGATGCCGTGGTATGTATGGGTGAAGCTGCGGTGAAATACAAGGAAGATATTAAAATTTGGATAAATTCAAAGGATAATTTAATAGATTTACAGGATTACAAATAGATTTACAAAATAACAAACAGGTTTACGATATCAATAGGAATTATAATGAGTTATAGCAGGTGAAAAAATATGTTCATAAAGGTAAGAAGAGATACCCTGATTATTTTAATGTTGGCATTTATTCTTATCACATCTGGAAGAGTGATGTCATACATGTCCTATGCTTCATCTAATGGAACTGATCAGGGGGTTGCAATATCTGGAGTTATAGTTAAAGGAAACGATATTGTGCCCACTGAATCCATAAGGACCAATATTGCCAATGTGGGTTTTAGAACTGGGAGTTATATTCAGGGAGATACTCTCATAACCAGTAAACGAAAGGTGCCCATGAATGAAGCCCTGGAAAATGCACGTCAAGCAGCGATGCTTTCCACCATTCCAGGAACGACATTAACACCCATCAAAGCTGCGGATGTGCAACTGGACAAGAGTACAGGTATATTAACCGTTAACGTCATTGAAGACTTTTCTACAGTGCAAGTAAACGGAACTTCTAGGTGAAGTAAAGATGATTGATAAACGTTTGAAAACAATTCTGGTATTCCTGGTGACCATAGCGTTGTTGGTTAACACCTCCGCTGCCACTTGTAACATAGTGGTTATCACCGACCCCACTGGAACCGATCCAAATGGAGCTGCAGCAGGTAGTATGTCCTTTGCAGATAACATGTTCCAGTCCACCTTCATTTTATCCAAGGAAAAACATTTCTCAGTTCTCTCAGGAGGAGAAGGTAATTCAACCGAGCGACTGAAAGCCATCACCAGCACCTTAACAGCAATGGAAAATGGTGCTACACCAAGCACTGCTGCGAATGCTGCCAATAGTTACTCAGGTATCAGGGTAATGGTAGGAACTGCTACCCAGGGAGCAGCAGTGGGAGGATCATATGATGTTTATGTGGTGACTGTGGCTAATGACGGCACTATCACAGTTACACCTCATGCCTCAGACGGAGTGGCAGTACTTCCAGCTGGAACAAAGGGTGCTATAATACACTTGCGTAACACTGAAGGAAACCCTTTATATGGAACAGCAGAAGCTGTACGTCAACAAACCGCAATTAACATTGGTAAAATGATTCGTGATGGTTATCCAGCCACCAAGATCTTGGGCTCAGCAATGTCAGAAGTAGCACACGATGCAGGTGAAAAATATGGGGGAGGAGGAAATAACCTGGTATCTTCCATATCCACTGGAGACATGTTCACTCCAGCCAAATTGAACACTACAGGTTACCCTATGGACGAAGCATATTCCAAAGAATGTCCCACCTGTGGATGGAGTATTGGATTCCCTGCAGCAGATAACTATCAAACCTGTCCCTATGATGGCACTGCACTGAAAACAGTTTCTGCTACAGATGCATTGAGTGATAAGATAACTGTCACCAGCAACACTACCTCAGTTTCAACTTATGGAACTGATGCCGCAGGTATCAGTGAAACCACTGAGGAGCTTGTACAGTATTCAGTTAAGAAAAATGGTTTTAACAGTGCCACAATAGCCAGTACTATAAATAAAGCCATAGACAATGGTAACCTGGTTGGTGTAAACTACATAGAACCCAAGGATATAAACATCGTGGAAAGTACCCGTTCTGTGGGAGTTTATTATAAACCACTTCCAGATGGCCGAACTTCCCCACCATGGAATTTACCTATAAGCACATCATTACTGGATATTGTCGGGAGTATACAGACTGCAATTGGATTGATACTGATAATTCTGGTATTATTCCGCAGTACACTAATCAGTTCTTTCCTTAAAAAAAGGCGGTAACCCATGACTTTGATACTAATTCGTGCTGAAAATCAGACTAAAATTCTTAACAGCCTAGCTGATATTGAAAGACATGCCGGACTCAAGATCAACGGGACCCCTAGAATTATGGAAAATACTATGGCGGATAAATATGCACAGAGCATATTAAATGCTAAATTAAGGTCCAGATCTAAAATTGCGGTTGTAGTATCAGTTCAGGAAGATGCAACTCGCAGTATTCTCCAGATAAAAAAAATACACCCCCCGGCACATATACTGGTTATAAGCAAAGAGTATACCCAGTGGGAAAAAATAAAAAAGATTTTCAACACCCTACCCCCGCTTAAAGGGTATTATTCTGCTAAAAACCCAAATGTGAAAAAACCGAGACCGAGAAAATAGAAAATAATTAAAAAAGTTAAGGTTTTAAAATAGTTAAAAACTACCTTAACTTATTTACCCCTTAACTTATTTACCTTTTATGACTTCTTATTTACCTTTTTATAACTTATTAACCCTTTTTAATTCTTGCAATATCACCTATAGTGGCTTTTTGCATATGCGCACCACGTAGATCATCCATTTGTGCCTGGTCTGTTTTTTCAAGTAGAGTTACTTTTAGGCTTCTTTCCAGTTTCCGTGCTAACTTCAGATCAGGAACCATTTTCCCTGATTCCAGACGGTGTATCACTGAAACCTTTTCGTATATCTTTTCACCCAGATCTTCCCTAGACCAGCCCATTTTCTCACGGGCTTTCCGGATTACATTCTGGTAATCCTCAATAACTTCATGTGTTGGTTCCTGAGATCTAAATGATTGTCTTCTACCTGCAGGTGGCCTGCTACCAGGACCTCTCTGGGGTTTTGGGGGTTCTCTTTGTACTTTGCCAAATTTTGAACAATCATTACATGTTAACATAATAGAATTTTCGATTTTCGTTCTAACTGGCTTTCCAATAACCTTTTTTCCGCATATCTCACATCTCATGATGATCCCTTTAGTTTTAATTCGTAATCCTTATAGTTTAATTGGTATATACTTAGAACACCTCAATACTTAAATATTATTAGGGACAATAAACCCAATAAATAATATCAATATAAGCGGATATTATTCTTCACCAACCTAATGAGGAGTGAACTTGTAAGATGGAAAAAACATCCCAAAACATCTTAAAAAAGATAGAAGACCTTAAAAAAGAGATAAAAATCCTGAAAGAGGATAATGCCAAGACTAAAAGAAATCTGATGTGGAAGGTTAGGAAACTTGAAAAAGACAAGCTTCTAATTGAAAACGAGAAGATGCGACTGGACCGAGAAGTGAAATCCCTCCGCGGGGAAATTGAAAGGTTTCGCTCGCCGCCACTGGTAATTGCCACTGTAACCGAAGTCCTAGATGAGGGTAAGGTAGTGGTGAAAAGCAGTACCGGACCACACTTTGTAATTGGATATTCCCGTTTCTTGGATGAAAAGTCACTGGAACCAGGAGCCAGAGTAGCCCTAAACCAGCAGACATTCAGTATTGTCAGTGTTTTACCATCTGAAAAAGATCCACTCGTAACTGGTATGGAAGTTGAAGAAAAACCAAATGTAAGTTACGAAAAGATAGGCGGACTCGAAGAACAGATCGTGGAGATCAAAGAGACCGTTGAATTACCACTTAAAAAACCAGAACTATTCACCAAAATAGGAATAGAACCACCAAAAGGAGTACTCCTCTATGGACCTCCAGGTACTGGTAAAACATTACTGGCCAAAGCCGTGGCCCATGAAACCAACGCCACCTTCATAAAAATCGTGGCCTCTGAATTCGTGAAAAAATACATTGGAGAAGGAGCCCGTCTGGTGCGTGGTGTCTTCGAACTTGCCAAGGAAAAAGCCCCCAGCATAATTTTCATAGATGAAATAGATGCCATTGCTGCTAAAAGACTTAAAAGTTCCACCAGTGGTGACCGTGAGGTTCAAAGAACACTCATGCAGCTTTTAGCAGAGATGGATGGATTTGAGGGAAGAGGAGACGTGGGAATAGTTGCCGCCACCAATCGACCAGATATCCTGGACCCTGCTCTACTGCGGCCCGGAAGATTCGACCGTTTCATTGAAGTACCTATACCAAACGAGGATGGTAGAAGGGAAATACTCAAAATCCACACTAAAAAAATGACCTTAGAAGAAGATGTGGATATAGATCTCATCTCCAACCTCAGTGACGGTGCATCTGGAGCCGATCTTAAAGCCATCTGTACCGAAGCAGGTATGTTCGCCATAAGGGAAGAAAGACCTAGTGTGGTTATGAACGACTTCCTGGATGCAGTGGATAAGATCATTGGCATGGAACGAGACGAAGAAATACGAAAAGAAGCTGGAGTGATGTACGGATAAAATCCAGCTTTTTAGAGGATTATATCCTCCAATTTTTTATTTTTACCTTATATTAAAATCTAATTTAATTCTTAACATTTTTTGAAGTCTATTATTTGAATTATATTCGATTTATGTCATTTTTTTTGTATCTTACGAATTTAAAACTTAGATTTTATCTACTAATTTCTTAACTACTACTTACTTCTATTACACTAAGTATTAATATTATAATCAATAATACCTAGATAGAATTATATTGATCATATAAGGTGGTTTCAATAGCAATAAAAGCTTTTAATAGATTTTTTACAATTGCAGGTGAATTTTTGGGAATATTCAATAAATCTTTGGCTTTGAAATGTTATGATAAAGTTCTAAATGTTGATCCCTATAACTATGGTGCTTTGAAGAGCATAACAGGAGTTTATAAAAAAACAGGCCGTTGTGAAGAAGCCATAAATTATATGAGTGATTTATTAGAATCTAATCCTGATAATGGTTTAGCATGGCATTATAAAGGTGTTAACTTAACAAAAATGGGAAAAAAAGAAGATGCTGAATATTGTTTTAGAGAAGCTTTAAAATGGTATGAAAAAAGGTTAAAAAAAACAATTCAGATGGCATTACATGGTCCAACGCTGGAATTGTTCTAGGGATTTTAAAAGAATATGAAAAGTCAATTCATTACTTTGATAAATCATTGGAACTGAAACCAACCTATTCAAATGCCTGGAAATATAAAGGCCTTGCTCTTTTAAATTTAGAAAAAAACGAAGAAACAATAAAATGTCTTGATGAAGCTCTAAAAGAAGAACCCGGCGATGCAGAAATATGGATATATAAAGGGCGTGCATTAACAAATATTAAAGATTATTACAAAGCTATTGCATGTTTTAACAGAGCTATACACGTAGGGTATGATTATGCAACTCCTAATTTTAATAAAACATCTATTTTTTGGGAACTAAAAGAATATGGAGAAGCCATAGGATGTTTAAATCAAATTATTAAATATGAACCACAAAATGGAAAGGCTTGGTACTTTAAGGGCATTACTTTTGTATATATGAAAAAATTTCAGGATGCTGTGGATTTGTATGATGAGATTTTAAAAATAAATCCCAAAGATCCAGAAATATTGCGTTCAAAAGCTTGGGCTTTACAAAGAATGAAGAAATTTTCAAAAGCTATAAAATGTATTGATAAAGCACTAGATTTAGATCCTAAACAATATGAAACATACCTGACTAAAGGAATGATTTGGAGCAATGCTAAAGATTACAAAAAAGCATTAAGTTGCATGAACAAAGCACTTGAACTTGAACCAGAAGAACCTTCAGTTTTAGAAGAAAAAGCTGATGTTTTAAAAGAAATGGGTAAAAAAAATGAATCAAAGAAATTTTATGAACTTGCCCTTAAATTTTTTAAACAAAAAGAGGAGGAAGAACCTGGTTATTATTCCCGGAACTTCATTACATCCTGTTTGAAAGATCTTGAAAGATATGAAGAGGCATTAAAATATGTAGATATATCCTTAGAGGAAAATCCCAAAGATGAATGGGCTTTAACATTAAAGGGCAATATTTTAAGGAAACTTGAACGTTATGATACTTCTTTAGATTTTTTTGATAAAGTACTAGAATTGGATCCAGAAGACTATGAATCTTATTATGAAAAGGGAAGGGCTTTTTGTGGACTAAAAAAATATGATGAAGCTTTAAAATTATTTGAAAAAGCTTTAAAAATAGAACCAGAATATAAAGAAGCATTATATGCTAAAGGAATCCTTCTAAAGAAATTAGGAAGGATTCCAGAAGCGGAAGAGTGTTTAAAGAAAGCTATAGAAATTAATCCCTATTTTGAACATGCAATAAAAGCCCTTGAAACTAATGAAATTAACTGAGGCAAATTTAATGAAAATAAGATCAAAAAAGAATGTTAAACCTTGGGATAACATATCAATTGATGAGATTTTGCCTTACAACCCAAGATATACCAAAGAAATCATATTATCTTATATTTTCATTGTTGTTTTCTTAGTTGATCATACAGATTGGTTCCAATTATATAATCCATTTTTGATTTTTGCATTCATTGGAATTTATGGAGTGATTGCTTTTTCATTTTTATCTTTAGGCACAAATAGAACCCCAAAAAAAGTTTTAAATGATTTTATCTCATTTGGATTATTTTTCATTACCATATTAATAATTATAGATACAATAACATTCTTAATTAGTGGATCAGGAAATTTCAAAGATTTAATGGGAGAAAATATACTTTTTAGCCTATTTGCACTGACTTTATGGTATTTAAGAATGATTTTCATAGGTATAACATGTTTATTAGGGCCATTTACTTTATTGATGACAAAAAATCCTAAAACAGAACTGCATGGTCTTATAACCACATTTGCATTTGAGATTGCCTTGATTTTAACCCTGGTTTTCCATATATGAAAATTTAAAGAACATCCAATTCATGGAAGTTTATTTCAATTTTTTTGGGACAAAAAAAGGAATATTTATTATTTAAAATTAAAAGTTAAACTATGCTCTCTTTATTAATTTAAGGCATGTCTATTTTTCTATAAAAACTCTCTAAAATTGAAAATTTAAAAATATCAATATTGGTTTTGGCTGAAAAAGTCCAATAGATCCCAAAAATGTTTATTTTCTAATAAAGATAGAATAATCTCTGAAAAAAACTAGGAAAAAATAAAAGAGGAATAAGAAACACATAGGATCGGTTATGTACGGATAGAGTTCAGTTTATTCTGCGATTTACATCCTCTTATTTTTTATTTTTAAACTAATATTATATTTATTTTAATCATATACGATTCTAATTTGTTTAAATAGTGATAATAGAAATAAAATTCCTTTTTTTAAAAATATTCCTACAATTAACTTCTTCTTTGAGATAATATCATTCATTTGTGTTCCCACACGATCAAAATACAAACACCAATTTTAAAACATTATTTCTAATCGATCTTCTGTATTATGAAAAGAAGAAATCATAATAGTTATATATGAATTAATTTCAACCAAATATATTCTGAAATGAGTTAGGTGGGAAAAATTTGGATAAAAACAATATTTTGAATGTAGGAATTGTAGGAATATTTATTTTAATTGTTTTAGCATCCGGGTGCACTAGTTCTTCCTCGACAGAGACTAAAACCTTTTCTGAGGGTGTAATGATTTTTAATTATCCTGCTGATTTTGATAATGGCACTTATTCTGCAGATGATACAAATTCTAGCATAACTATGCAAGAAATAGGTAAACTTGAAAACACAGCCCCTCTTAGAACCCACTCTATAATGATTTATAGGAATATAAGTGCAATTTCTCCTGCCGAAGCAAGAGATAAGGCTGTGTCAGCAGTTAATAATATGTCTACAGGCGAAGTATTATCTGTAAATACTGAAACTAACCCTAATGGAATTGTTATAGAAGAAACAACCTATAAAAATGAACCCATTTTTGGCATCAAAGTAAGATTTTGCGAAATGTTTTTTAAAGTCAATGATTCTGTTTATAGAATTTCAGTTTATGGCCCAGAAACTAATATAGGTTTACAAAATATTAAGAGTACCACAGCAATCATTTTCCAATCAATAAAATAACTTCTTTTCTTTGTTAGGCCTACCAAGAAGATAGGCTAAATAGTTTTCAACAAGATTTATATTCCAGTGAAGATAGAATGATCTGTAGACAACTACTTGAAAAAATAAAAAGAGGATAATAACACATAGGATCGGTTGTATACTGATAAGCATCCGTGCCCCTCATTATTTTTTTATTTTAATTAAAGTGTTTATTGAAAGTATTTTCATTAATTGGAAAAAATATTTGATTAAAAAAATATTGAAAATTAATGAGAAAATTAATTAATGATCTAAATTAAAAGGCCAATGATGAACCCTATGAGCTCTGAACTGGTGATGACTGATGGGCGAGCTGAGGCTTATTTTACTTCTTATTTTATCAGAAAAAAGTTTTAATGTGAAATACTAATTACTAGATCCATTCTGATTTAGACTCAGCATGACTTCTAGAAATGACCTCAGCAACAAGAAGCTCAACCTCATTAAACATTAGGTTTCCTTCCAGTTCATCTATTTCTGGACGCATCACAATAACTACCGGCACCTTCTGATGGAGGGCAGCTTGAATCTTTGAAATGGTACCCCCACTCTGACCACTTTCCTTGGTTAAAACCACTTTTATCTGGAATTCATCCATGAGAATACCATTAAAACGTGGCGAAAAGGTTCCCTCCATGGCAATGATATTATCATGAGGTATGCCCAGTTCCAGAGATTTTTTTACAGAATAAACCGTTGGAAGAACCCTGGCCACAATTAATTCAGGGGAAATTATCGTAGTAATGTAATGGAGGGTGTTCACACCTGCCAAATGTAAAACTTTACCATTTACAAAACTTTTTGAAGAATTCCGTCCATTTGAGAACTCATTTTGGTTAAAAGATTCATGGTTTAAAGGCTCATTTTGATTAAGTATTTCCTTTATGAGATCTGCAGCATCCTCAAAGGAATGAACCTGATGAATGAGATCACTATCCGGAAGTTCAGTTTCAGGTCTTTCAAAACGAATATATGGTACATTCACAGTATTTGAAGCTTTTATTGCATTTTGAGTGGCTGCTGCTGCAAATGGGTGGGTGGCATCAATTAAAAGTTCAATATCATTATCTTGTATAATATTTGTCAATTTTTCAGAATCAAAAAATCCTTCCAGAACTTTATTTGCCCCGGATCTTTGTGCAAGTTCCACTCCATGAGGGGTGGTGGCAGTGGCCAGAACACTGATCCATTCCTCTTCTGAAAGATCAGAGATGATCTTCCTGGCATCACTGGTTCCTGCCATTACCAAGACATTCATTTTTTAACCTCTAACCGGTCTTTTTACCTAGATTTCTTTAAACCTGATTTTTTATTTAACTTTAATCCTGAACTTCTATTCCATAGTTTAATGGATTAACCCCACTTAGAAATGTGGGGGAAGAATTCATTTTATGAACTTTTCAACCAGCCAGTCACTGATGAATATGGTACAGGCAACCAGCAGGATTATAACCCAATCAAACGCACCAAGAGCAGTGGTACGGAAGACTCCCTGCAGGAAGGGCAGATAAATTACTCCTAGCTGAAGCAGGAATGATGCTCCAATTGCTATGAAGAAGAATTTGTTGGTGAATCCTCCATCAGACCGGCAATTAAACACGTTAAATATCTGGTACATTACAAATACTGTGAAAGCCATGGTCATGGCCTTGATTAAGTCTGTGCCACTGGATAACAGATAATAATACAGTGCCAGTGTACCAACTGTCATGACCACCCCAGCCACTGCTATTTTAATGAGGTTTCTCCGGGGGATGATCTCTTCCTTGAGTGGTGGACGTTCCATAACACCCTTTTCTGGTGGTTCCACACCCAGAGACTGGGCAGGAGGTCCATCCATTATGATGTTTATCCATAAAACCTGTATGGGGTTAAAGGGAATTGGCAGTCCCATTATAGAAGCAGATGTTATGGTGAGTATGGCTCCGATGTTGGTGGAAAGCTGGAACCGGACAAAACGACGGATGTTGTCGAATATGGTACGTCCTTCACCCACTGCTTTGACTATGGTGGCGAAGTTATCATCCTGAAGGAGCATGTCCGCAGATTCCTTAGCAACATCGGTACCACTTCCCATGGCCACACCAATAGCTGCCTTTTTAAGGGCAGGAGCATCATTTACCCCATCCCCAGTCATGGATGCAACATGTCCCTTCTTCTTCAGGGTTTCAACAATTCTAACCTTCTGTTCAGGGAACACGCGGGCGTATACACTGACATCATCCACCATGTTTTCAAATTCCTGGTCACTAAGCTTGTCAAGGTCACTGCCGGTGAGTGCAACGATTTCACCTTCAGCAATACCTATCTCCCGTGCTATGGCTACTGCAGTATCCTTATGGTCCCCGGTGATCATAACTACCCTTATACCTGCATTTTTAGCCTGTGCAATGGCCTGTTTAGCTTCTTCCCTTGGTGGGTCCATCATACCTACCAGACCAACAAAGATAAGGTCTTTTTCCAGTGATTCCTTATCCTCCAGATTTTCCTCCGGGCCCAGTTTGCGGTAGGCAAATCCAAGAACACGGAGTGCGTTTCCAGTCATCACCTGAAGGTCTTTCATTGCATTTTCAGTGTCTTCAGGTTTGATGGAGCATACTCCATCTTCGCCATCAATCTGAGAACATTTCTGGAGTAAAACCTCTGGGGCTCCTTTTATCAGAATGTACCTGTCTGGGCCTATCTGATTGACTGTAGTCATCCTTTTTCGTGTGCTGTCTAATGGTATTTCCAGTAGTCTGGGATTTTTTTCCTCCATTTCCTTCCGGTTGTAACCATTCTCATCAGCATAAAGTAAGAGTGATGCATCGGTGGGATCTCCCAGTAGTTTACCATCATCATACTGGGTGGAATTGTTACATAGTGCAGCTATGGTGTAAACCATTTCGGGGTCAGTTACCCTGGCATCCCGGACTGTCATCTGGTTCAGGGTTAGTGTTCCCGTTTTATCGGTACATATGACATTACATGAGCCCAGGGTTTCCACTGCCAGTAATTTGCGGACTATAGCATTGCTTTTAGCCATTCTCTGCATTCCCAGCGCCAGTGTAAGGGTTAAGATTGCAGGGAGTCCTTCAGGAACAGCAGCCACTGCCAGGGAAACCGAGGTCATGAATGTTTCCACCAGAGGGGTTCCCTGGAAGTACTCAAGTGCGAAAACAATTGAACAAACCACTACAGCCAGTAATCCTAGAGTCTTACCGAGACTGGCAATTTTTTGCTGTAATGGTGTTTCTTCTTCTTCACCCTGGATCATCTCCGCGATTTTACCTATCTCGGTGTCCATACCAGTTTCTACCACAACACCCTTACCCCGGCCAGATGAAACATCAGTTTCCATGAAAGCCATGTTTTCTGAACCGTGTTCATCACCAGATATGGTGTTGGGGTGTTTTTCAACTGGTAATGATTCTCCAGTCATGGCTGATTCATCTATAAGAAGGTCATAGCTTTCAATTATCCTAAGATCAGCCGGTACATTATCTCCTTCCTCTAAAAGGACAATATCTCCCAGGGTGAGTTCTCCTGCAGGTACCTTCTGCTCCAGACCATCCCTCAAAACCACTGCTTCAGCAGATATGAGCCCTTTGAGCTTTTCCATTGCCTTCTCAGCACGGTATTCCTGGATAAATCCAACCACAGCATTTATAATAACCACTATGAGTATTACAATTGCATCGAGGGTGTCTCCAACGAAATATGCTGCAACTGCGGCAATGAGTAAGATCAGGATGAGTATGTCTTTGAACTGCCCAAAGAAGATAGTGATTGGTCCTGCCTTCTGCTCCTCAACCAGTTCGTTTTTACCATGTTCTAATAACCTTTTTTGAGCTTCAGAACTATTTAACCCATTAATACTTGAGTTGAGGGTTTTTAAAGTTTCATCTACGCTTAATTTTTTCCATTTCATGAGAAATGCACCTAAAATACTGAAATTACAATCTTATTGAATATAATCTGAAAAATAATATGATTTATATCTCAAAGTTATGTTAAAATACCAGAGTAACTTGCACCATCCACTTAAGATATCTCAATTTTATACTCAAGTTTGCACATCAATTAAGATATTCTTTATAAACTCGTTAATTATAAACTCATAAATTTATTTATAAACCCTTATTTAAAAGATTTTTTATAGAAAACTGCTTTCTTATAATTAATTAAATCCATTTTTCCCTTAATGTTAATAGAATCCGTTGAAAGGGGTTTTATTATTAAATCTGCCCCTGTTTTTACTGAAAGTTTCTCCAGATAGGGGTGTAATTCTTCAGGGGGTCTTATGGAATAAATAAGTCCGGCATCCTTATATATTTTTAAGTTAGGTTGTCTAATATCATCTAGGATGATCTGATCATGGTAAGGTTTAATATCAGTCATGATGATATCCACCTTAAGATGTTTTTTCAGGTCGCATGCAACCTGCGGAAAGTGTCCCACTGCCACTTCCACGATGCTGGAAGATTGGGAATAATGTTTGATGATGTATTCTGTAAAGTCGCTCCACATTTTTATCACTTGTAAATGGAGAAATATATGATAATAAGAGAATTCAAACGTCCAGACCTTAAGAGAGTCCTGGAAATTGAATTAGCCTCCTTTGATGATCCATACCCATCCAATGTTTTAGTGGATATTTATAATTTGGGGGCTGGTTTCCTGGTGGCCCAAGAAGATAATATTGTGGTGGGGTATATTATATTTTGGATTAGATTTGAGGATGAAGGTCATATTATTTCTCTTGCCGTGGATCAAAAATATTATAGAAAGAAGGTTGGATCAAAACTGGTAAAAACAGCACTGGAAATCTTCAAAAAGTATCATGTGAGTAACATCCGTCTGGAAGTACGGAAAGGAAATCATGACGCACGTAAATTCTATCAAAAATTAGGTTTCGTGGAAAAAGCCCATTTAATGAAGTATTATGAAGATGGGGAAGATGCAGTAGTCATGGGAAAAGTACTGGAAGACGTTGAATACACACCAATAACTAAAAATACCTCCCATAAAAAGCTTAAAGACTGATAACTGATTTATCCTGAAATTATGTAAGTTTTTAACATATAACTTGAATTATCTAAATCAATGATAATTTAGAATAAATAATCAATTACTTATCTTAAATTAGTCAATATAAACCCTTAAAATCCTTTACTTTTCATTATTTTTACTTATCCATTCACAGATTCCATTTTTTTTATGATTAGAGTATTTTGACTTCGCTTATGATACGTTACTATATTTTGATCGTGACGTAATTAGTGAGGTATACAGAATGACTGGAACAACTAAATCATTAATTGAAAAAGATAGTTTATTCAAAGAGTTTTGTTCTAATCGTGAATTAAGAGAGAGTAGTATAAAGAGTTATATAAATGGTTTAAGTAAATATTCTGATTTTACAAATAAATCATTAACAGAACTAATTGAAGAAGCAGAGGATGAAGAAGAGGAAGGTATTAGGCTTCGTAAACGTAAAATTAATAAGTATTTGACCAGTTTTAAAACCGAACTTAGGGAATCTGGTCTGAATCAAAGTACTGAGAAACACATGTTAATGTTAGTTAAAGCATTTTACAGGGAATTTGATATAGAAATTCCTAGATCTAAAAGAAGGAAATCAAATAAATCAAGGAATAATGAAACAATAGCAGAATTACCCACTATGGAAGAAATTCAACGGTTTATGGAACATTGTAATAGTGTATATAAAGCTATTGTTGTAACCGGTTTATCATCTGGGATGGGTTTATCTGAACTTTCAAGTTTAACCTTTAAACACCTTT
Organism: uncultured Methanobacterium sp.; assembly: GCF_963665055.1. NCBI lineage: Archaea > Methanobacteriati > Methanobacteriota > Methanobacteria > Methanobacteriales > Methanobacteriaceae > Methanobacterium > uncultured Methanobacterium sp. The sequence goes on along the minus strand of NZ_OY762015.1, from coordinate 8,728 downwards.
TCGATGCAATATCATTTGAACAGTATCCCGAAACGTTAAAGGAACTAATAATAAGACTAAAGGCAAATCCAGATACGATCCTATTTTGGAATATTAAAAGAATTAAAACAGGAAATAATTACTTTACCTTTAGTTCACCAGAATCTTTAGACCGTATAACCATCTATCTAGAAGAGTTATATAAGAAAGATCCTGATTATAAACCTAACCTGGAAGACAAACTTTTCAGATCCATAAACCCCAACAAAGCCCTAGCCCCAACTGCTATAGGAGCAACGTTTAGTTATATAAACCAATCTTATGATTATAGAAGGGTAAACAAACGTTTCGTAGTCAGATGCCACAATTTACGTAAATATTTCGCCACAACATTAGAAAAGAATAAAGTACCACATTTAACTACTCGTTGGCTTTTAGGTCATAATACAGATAGTTTAACAAATGCCTACTTTAAACCAGACCCTGAAGCCATTAAAACTGATTATTTAAAAGTCGTTAATCAATTGACTACTAATAACATTGAAATAAAAGTTATAAATCAATATGAAGACTTAAATCAACAAATTGATGAAATTCGACATAATGAAGAAAAACATCTGGAAGTTATAGAAAGTCTTATGGAAATGGTAAATCTCGAATTTACTAAGTTGGGAAATGTTGACATGACCAATGAAGAAGCAAAAGGCATAATAAATGAGGAACGTAATAAATTAGCTAGGAATATATCTCAAATACAATCTAAACTAAATGGAAAGATTAATTCTAAGGATAAAATTCCTAATGAATCAAGATATTAAGATTCATAATTTTATCTTCGTTTTATTTAAACCGGATCTGGCGTCCTTATAGTTAAAACAAAGAGTTATAATGTTCTTAGATTTAAAAATGAATTCGTATATTAAATAGCTGTAAAAAATTAAAAATATAGCTATCCAAGGTTTTTTTATTTTATGCTAGATCTATTGTAATACTTTTGTACTGTTCACACGTTAAATTCACTACTTTCTTTAGTGAAGAGGCTGTTGAGGCCATTGAAAGGTACTTGGAATTTGAGAGGGAAGAAATCAAAGCCGATGATGCCTTATTTTCAAGGTATAAATCGGGTGGCGACCATATGATTACTATGGCAATTCAGCACTCCTACCGTGAACTAAACCGGTTCCTTGGTTGGGTAGCAGATGAGGGTGGGTTCTACAAGGCCACTAGCCACATGATGCGGAAGTTCTTCAACATCCAACTAATAAATGCAGGAATGCCCTGGGAAATCAGGGAGCATATGATGGGACACAAGTTAAAAGATAGGGTTCGTGAGGCATACTTCCTAGCAGACCCTGAAGAGTTAAAAAGGTTTACCTAAGGTTATAGAACACCTAACAGTCAAAGACTCCGCATCAGGAAAATATTCATTAGATGAATTCCAGGAATTACAAAGACAGCTATTGGAGATGAAAAAGGAGTTAAAAGAGTTGAAGGGAGAGGCTTAGAGGGTTATTTTTTTTGATTGAGAACATTAAATTAAATATTTATATTACTTTCTCCAATTTATTTTAAGTTATATGAATTGAGGGGTTTTTAAATGAAGTTAACAATTACAAGAAATTTATTAATTATACCTTTTTTAATTTTGGTTTTGATCTGCTTCCAATTTGGATCAATGGTACTTGTTTTGTTTTTTTATGTTCTCTTTCCATTGATAATTGCATTTATTTTTGAAAAACTCAATAACTTCAATGAAAAACAATATATGCTCGTTGTCGTTGTTGTTTTATCTTTATTTACTATTATATATTCTATTTTGGTCCAAACTAATAGTTTAACAAGTATTGGGACTTATTTGTTATTATTAGTTGGTTTAATTTATGCATTTATGATGACCCCTAAGGTAATGGCTAAACATAGATTGTTAAAAGAGGGAATTAAATTAATGAAGGAGAATAAATTCGAAGAATCCTTAAATAAATTTGATTGTTTGTTAAAATTAGATCCAAATAATTATATTGCCTTATTTAACAGAACACAATTACTTGCCATGACTGGAAAATTAGATGAATCAATTGGATCAGCAAATGAGATTCTCAGAAAAAATCCGGATGATTATTTAATATTAAGTACGAAGGCTCACGTTCTTTTGAAACTTGGGAAAACTGATGAATCATTAAAAATAATTGAGAGAATCATAACAGAATCATCTGATGATAATTTATTATATGTCGCAATCGCCGATAAAGGTGAAATATTCTCTCAAAATGGACAATACTCTGAAGCGATTACCTATTATAAAGATGCATTGGATAAAAGTTCTACAAAGAAAAAATCTTATTTGGAAAGAAGGGGAGTAATGGTCTTTAAAAAGATTTATTTGAAAGATCAAATCAGGAAACAAATAGCTGAGATTTGGCTTAGTAAAGGAAAAGCACATAAAAAACTCAAACAACATGATGAAGCATTGAAGTCTTATGAAGAAGCTTTAAAATTAGATCCTGAAAATCAAGAAGTTTTAAATGCTAAAAAAGAGCTTTTGGAGGCTATGAATTAACTCCTTTAAAATTCATGATTTACCCCATCCCCAAACTCCTTCTAATCATTTTATTCTCCGAATAAAATACAAACAAAAACTTAGCCCGTCCCTAACAATTTATTAATTCTTCAACAAAATTCTGATGGAAAATCTTTGAATATTAACTTATCCTACTAATTTTCCTTTTGATAGACTAAAAAATAAGGCGTAATACTAAACATTTATATATTATCATAAGTGACAATTAAAGATAATTATCTATTGTATTAAATGTGCAACATTTAGAGCTTGTTTTAATGTACAAATTATTAGATTATTATTACATATTATAAGTTACCGCTAGTATTAACTAGCACTAAGAGAGTTAAAAACGGAGTTTATCAATTCTATTAAATTCATTAAATCATTTTAAATTTTTTATTATCATACCAAGTTCACTGCGTACGTTTTCACTCTTCTATTAATTGTAGCAGTTCCACAATTGTATTTGGGGGTTTCTATTTTCTCAATTCATACCACGATTTAAACTTTTTAACAGGTAGAAAACCTAAATAAAGTCCAATACCTATTGTTAAAAAAAATAGTGCAAGTATAATAAAAATAATTGAATTAAATGAGGTTAAAGAGTCCTTTTGTATTAATAACATAATTAAATCCGAAATTAATAATGTTACTCCTAGTAATATATTTAGAATTCCTGATTTGTTGTCTAAAATTCCATCTAATGTAAAAAAAATTGCAATACAAATTAAATAGATTCCTGCTAGATCTAATTGTGTTTGACTTATTAAATATACAAGTACAAACCATATGCCCGCCAGTAGTCCTAATGCTAATGGTATTTTGTCTTTGACTTTTAACAATTGAATTCCCCTATTTGAAGAATTATTATCTGTCTTTAGGGTTTTTTGGGAAAAATTTTGAATAATAAACTATATTTTCTATAATTAGTATCATTACATTATCTTAAATACTTTCAAAATCACGTGTTGTAGATATTGTGATGCTCTTGCCAAATCTCAAAACCCATTCTACTCACTTTATAACTCCAAAAGAAAACAGATTAAAGGTTAGTTACCCCTAACAATTTATTTATTCTCCAACAAAATTCTGATGGAAAATCCTTGAATATTAACTTATCCTACTAATTTTCCTTTTGATAGACTAAAAAATAAGGCGTAATACCAAACATTTATATATTATCATAAGTGACAATTAAAGATAATTATTTATAATCATAAACATCCTAAATTGTACTAATTTTATTCAAAAAAATTATTGAAATTTGTTCTAAAAAACAATGTATACATCCATTTTTCAAAATTTTACAAATCTGTGGACTATAGCCATCTGAGTATCCCCAGACCTCTATAGACCTAACCAATATCATGTTCACACTCACTTTTAGCTATAACTTCTGTGGACTGGAACTTTTTTTAAAAAGAAGTTAAGATAGACCGTTATATGCCTAAGTAATACAGTCCACGGTAGTCTTTTTTAGTTTGTAGACTGCAATAAATAATATTAAACCTTATTTTTAAAAAATAAACAATTTAAGAGATAAAAAAAGTATTATTATTATAAATTTACAACTAAAAATACCCTGATTCATCCTGAAAGAACATAAAGACCATTATATAAATTTAGTCATTATTTCAGGCGACATTAAGATTTAAAATTCCATATTTAATAGGATAGCTTAGACAGTACTATTTTTTAACCCTCCCCCTTTGGGTTTTTTTCGGTGGTGGTAGGGGGATTATATTCATTTAATTATAATTAGGAATGTCATGAAAATTTTAAAATAGTTATATTTATCAAATAAATATCATTTTTTAGTTTTCTTCGTAATATACGGCTATAACGAAATAAAAATATAAAAAACTTCTAAAAATGTTATAAACCTATTATAAACAAGACATATGTTAATAGTTTGGTATAGATGAAATCATATCAGAATCAGAGAAAATATCAAGACTTAAATTAAAAGAACCAATGGAACAAATAACTATAAAGTTGCCACCTAAGATGTTAAAAGAATTTAGGGAATTGTCAGATAAAAGCTATAATCCAATTAGCTTTCACATACGTCAATCAATTGCAGAATATTCAGAAATACACAATGAATTTACTTTAAATATTCACAGATTTATGACTATGATGAAATGTCTAAAAAAATAAATTAGTTTTTTTCTGAAAGTGGTCTCTAATTTGTATATTTTGTATATTTTGTAGTTATTTTTCAGTTTGAAAAAAAATTTTATGTAAAGATTAAAATAAGTTTTTACAATTGGAAATCTATTAAAAAATGATCAAATCGTGCAAAAATTATGTAAAGAAAAAAAAAGTATGTTATTCATATATTGTGGCTTGTGTTTCTTCGCTTGGTTTAAATAGTTTAAGATATTCAGGTTTAATTGTTAGGTCATCATATACATGGAATGATTCACGATTAACCATTTTTCTAGAATCATCATAACCAGCATCTTTCATAGCTCTGTTTAATTGTCTTTGAGTAGGTTTTCTATGTTCAATACTGATCTTTCCTTCTTTGAAAGCTTGTTTACTCCACATCTTTAGATATCTGTGAGCTTCTTTTTTTAGGATAAATTCATCTTCTTTTTCTATGAATATCATTTCAGCTCCTTTTTTATGAGGATATGCTTTAAATTCGTATATCTCCTGCATTAATCTTTCATCTTGTTCACTGGTTAAAGGTTCATCTTCTTTATCTAAATATAGATTAATACTGTGATATACTAACCATTCTATGCCGTCTTGGTCGTATTTTCCAGATAATATGTCTGGTTGTAAGTATTCATCTTTATTTTTATATGGAACTTTGTTATTTGCATGTACTAATAACAGTCTTCTTTCAAATCCGGTTCCTACTACTGGCGGTAAAGTGTTACCATTAGCAAATAATCGGGGAATTTCTGGGTTTGTAGCTTTTATAACTTTATTCTCACCTTTAATCTCCACTTCTAAACCATTACCAGTACATATGGTATTTAAATTACCTATTCCCCTTAACATTCCATTCGATATATCATCATCAATGTTGATAGAATTGTTTACAAGTGAATAAAGCGTGAATCTTTCATTCTTAACTATATTCTGAGTCTTTATTTCAGAATACTTATCATGGAATATTCTCATTAAAATCGTGGTCAATGTAGATTTTCCAGTTCCAGATTCCCCCTGAACTATAACCATTCTACCAATCCTATTTGTACCCATAAAAGCATGCCCTACAGCTCGTAACCATAATTCCTTATTATTAGGATACCTATGACTATCCAATATTTCATCAATTAATTTACCAATTCTACCTGACTTGGCATCTTCATTCCAGTTAAAAGGCAAAGTTAATTTAGGTACTTCATCGTTTAGGCGTTTATCTTCGTTAAATTCTCTTGTAATAGTATTTAAAATACCATTTTTAAACTGAATCAAGTTATAATTGGTGTTAATTAATTTAGACACATATCCCAAGATGTTCCTGCGTTTACCCTTTGATATTTCATTCTCCCCAAATTCTGCATTTAAAAATTCGGTGATCCGAGTATCATCTATTTCCCTGATTGTTCCTTCCTGATCTCTTTCATAGTACTTTCTCAGATTAGGATCAAAATATAAAACCAATTCACTGTTCACAAAATCAGCAAGAGCTTTAGTACTAGGCTCTTTATTCTTACTCAAAGTTGATAATATCTTATCCTTAAGATTTAATCCACCAGATACTAATCTTTCTAACTCTGATAAATCAGAACCGTTTAAATGATTCTTTAACTCATTCCAACCATTAATAACACTAATATCAGCTTCATAAGTCCTTTTAACAGTGTCAAACCTGTGATCTAATTCTTCATCATCTTTAAAAGATTCATTTATTATCTGCAATGTCTTTTCCAATGGAAAATCATTTTTCCTAAGATATCCAGCTAAACACATCACATAATCATTTCTCTTTCCTTTCCGTATACCACTCTTTACAATGTCGGTAATATTTACCATATAATCCTTAACTGGTGTCTTTAGGTGTCCTCCTTCTTCTAACTTATTCAATAACTCATTTAAGACATCATCAGCACTTTTTACAACTATTATTTCATCAGGACTTTCAGCAAGTTTAGAATAACGCTTCTTATTGCCCTGAGTATCATAAATATAATTAGAAACTATGTATTTTCCCCTGCCTTTTTTTCCAGTATGGGTTTGATAATCAATATTAATCTTTGGTTGTTTAGCTATGGGTTTAGATTCACTTAATAAGTAAATATGAATCCCTTTACCTTGTGTAGAAACAGAATATGTAATATTTATTAATGGTTGCAATATCTCCTTGAAAAGAGTTATAGGTATATCTTCAGAATCTTTAGGGCTGTCTAAGTCTATTACTACAAGATATTTATCAAATTCATCAATATAATCACATACAATGGCTGTACCATACTCCTCATCATTATAACCTGTATAACCAACAGGCTGTTTATCCCAGTTTATACTAGGTGCCTTAGGAATTCTTCCCATCTTTACTTGTGATTTACTAGATAATGCAACTTTTTGAGCGTGTTTAAAAACGATATCTTTATTTATTTTTATTTGTTTCAAGATTATTCACCTCATAAAATTTATTAAATATGGAATTTCAATGATCAATGACGGAAAAAAATAAAAAATGTGAAAAATGATTTAATTAAAATAAAAATACTCATCCGGATTCATATTGGGAAAATAAGTTATTTAAAAAATATAAAAATTATAAATTATCAGCTATCTTTTCTAAAACTTTTACTTTTTGCATTTCGATTTCTGCCATAGTAAAAAAACGACTTGTTGTATTTTTCGAATGATAACACTCATCTAAAATTGTTTGTTGCATTATTTCCGTAGTATCGGAGAATATATCTTTTATTAAATTCAGCCGTTCCGCTTTAATCATCTTTATATTTTCTTTTTCTCTTTTTTCTTCTTTCCACATTTCTTTTAACTTTTCTATTCCAATGCTACCTTTCTCAATTCGATATGTTCTGGTTAAACGTTCTTCAAAATCAACCAGTTCCTTTTTACTAGGTTTGTAATCTGTCATTTAACAACCACCCCCTAAATTTCTCCTTTTAATATGCTTATTTTCAAGTCTTTAAGACCGTTAAAACCGTTTTCAGTAATCCTAGAATAAAGAAGTGATTTTGAGCACTTTAAATTATGTATTAATTTATAAATATTCATTTCAGGGGCTTCTTTTAACTCATTTACTATGTCTTCAAATTTTACTTTGTTTAAAACCATTCATATCACCTTTTTTCGCTTTATATATCAAATTATACACTGTTAATATTTGATTTACTCTAAAAGTAGAATTAACACTTTTAATAATCAGTGTACTTGAGTTGTAGGAACTTCTTCTGCAACTTAATCTAAATGTTTGATTGTAGTAAACTTTAAAACCAGAATTTGATTATCATCCTTTACAAGTTAAGGATCATAATGTCATGAACAATATCCTAAAAAAATAAACTAATTAGTTCCCCCCTCTAACTAAGATATAACTAGATCTTTTACTAGATCACAGCTTTTATTATGTTTAGAAGTCCTAGACTAATTTAAACATAATTTGATATTACTATATTCCACTTCTCATACTGCACTTAGACTGAATTAGTTAGTTAAAACACGTTTAACAAAATTAGATTATTTAAACTATTCACATACCTTTTTAAGACCATTAAAATAACTTAAATATAAATTAAGCTTTTCAAAATAAGTTATAATTTAGATTTGTAGAATTAAATCTTACTATCCCTACGTTACGATCAAAAAAATGTAACGGTTTATAGTTTAAAAAAATGTATTTAATAATAAATTTAAATAATATAATTCTATTAGAAATATAATACTTATATATTGGTTTGATTTTATGAACAACCAACCTTATCAAAGTTTAATGATGTTAGCAATCCACATTAATAAAAAAATTATCAACTTAATTTCAGATAATAAAATACACGGATATGACTATTCAATCATTGAAGGACAAAAATTCCAATATAATGATGTAAACGGATTTAATAAATTTAAAACAGTGACAAGGGATACTAAAAAGGTTGATTGGTTTGAAGTAATGAGTTTTGATAACTCTATTGAAAATTCCTATGAATATAACAGAGCATTAAAAAATCTATCAATTTTTTTTGGTAAAGATCCTGA